>NZ_JBFOCK010000100.1:0-92826 GCF_040907765.1 Aeromonas sp. s9 | reverse complement strand
CAGATTGAGGCGGTGGCGATGGACATGAACACGGCGTTCGACCTGGAGGTGAAGCAACACTGCCCGCAGGCGGAGGTGGTCTACGACCTGTTCCACGTGGTGGCTCGCTATGGCCGAGAGGTGGTGGACCGGGTGCGAGTGGAGCAGGCGAATGCACTGAAAAGCGATAAACCGGCGCGAAAAGTGGTCAAAAGTGCGCGTTGGTTGCTGCTACGTAATCGGACGAAGCTGAGTGAAAAACAGGATGTGAAGTTGCAGGAGCTGTTGGCGGCGAATCAACCGCTGGCGATGGTGTACGTGCTGAAAGAGGCGTTGAAGGGCATCTGGTATGCGCCGAGCGTGTGGGAAGGATGGCGACGATGGCGGAGCTGGATGCGGCAGGTGAAGGAAAGCGGGCTAGCGCCGCTGCAACGATTTGGTCGAAATTTATCGAAATATATGCGGGGGATCCTGGCGAGTGCAAACTACCCGATGCACACGAGTGTGCTGGAAGGGGTGAACAACAAGATCAAAGTGATAAAGCGCATGGCATATGGATTTAGGGACTCAGAATACTTTTTTCTGAAAATCAAGGCGGCCTTCCCCGGAAAGCCGCGATGAACCTTTTTTTATGCCCGTTTTTCGCCATCTCAGGGGAGGGATAGCACCCTCACCCACATGGCCCCCTTGCCCACCTCGCTCCGTGGGCCCGGGGTGAGCTGGCCGCTTTCGGGGTCGATGGCATGCAGCGCCACCTCATGGGATTGCTGCCCGGTCGCGATGAGCCAGTGGCCGCTGTGGTCGATGGCAAAGCCCCGGGGACAGGCCTCGGTCGGGAAGTGGCCGAGGGCGGTGAGGGCGCCATCTTGGGGGGAGACGCCGAACAGGGTGAGCAGGCTGCTGGCCCGTTCGCTGGTGTAGAGAAAACGTCCATCCGGGGTCAGGTGCAGGTCGGCGCCCCAGCGCTCCCCTTCATAGCCTGGGGGCAGCATGTCCAGGCTCTCGCGCGCCACTATCTGTCCGTCCGCCTCCCTGTGGTAGCGATTGAGGGTGGCATCGAGTTCGTTGAGGCAATAGAGATCGCCGTTGTCCGGGTGCAGTGCCAGATGGCGGGGCCCGGCGCCGGGGGCGGTGTGAATGTCCCCCAAGGGATGGGGAACCAGCTTCTCGTCCACCAGGGCAAAGCGGCGCACCCTGTCCTCCTTCAGGCAGGCCACCAGCAGCTCCTGCTCCCCGTTTTGCCCCGCAAGCCAGGTGACCGAGTGGGCCGCCATCAGGTGGTCGAGACGCTGGTGAGGGGGCTGCATCCGGCCCGCCTGATCCTGGCGGGAGACGGTGACGTGGTTGAAGGCGTAGGAGGCGGCAAAGAAGAGGCGGCCGCTCCCATCGGTGCAGGTGTGGGAGGCGCTGCCGAGCAGTGGCGCCGAGGTCGGGGCCCCGAGCCGCCCATCGGCGGCGATGGGGAAGCTCAGCACCCGAAAATCGGGGCGCACCCCCGCATGGAGCCAGCGCCGGTCCGGGGTGATGACCAGGGGCTGCACCTCGCCGCCGGTCTGCACTTCCTGCAGCGGGGCGAGGGTGCCTGCCTCGAGGCGAAACACATGGATCAACCCGCTCACCGGGTTGGCCACATAGACCACTTGTTGCATTGCATCTCCTTTGCGACGGCCGTCCGTCGGGTCAAGGGAAAGGGGAGCCCCGGCGTCTCAGGCGGGGATCAGGATCTCGCGAATGACGGGCACCACTGACAGTGCCAGCAGGGCCGCCATCACCTGGTTGAAGCGGCGACGGGCAAGATCGTTTGCCAGCCAGCGCTTGAGCAGGGAACCGCACAGGAGCCAGAGTCCGACGCAGGGGAAAGAGACGATGAAGAAGGTCAGGGCGATGACGAGGTGCTGCTCAAAGGGGTCGCTCCCCGCGCTGGTGAAGGCGGCGATGGCGCCGGTGGCAACCACCCAGGCCTTGGCATTGACCCACTGGAACAGGGCTCCCTTGAAAAAGCCGAACGGGCGGGCCCCGTTGCTGTCAGCCATCCCGTCCGTCGGGCGGGCGATGAG
This sequence comes from Aeromonas sp. s9, assembly GCF_040907765.1. Lineage (NCBI taxonomy): Bacteria > Pseudomonadati > Pseudomonadota > Gammaproteobacteria > Aeromonadales > Aeromonadaceae > Aeromonas > Aeromonas sp. s9. Next base: position 90,790 of record NZ_JBFOCK010000100.1, on the reverse strand, counting down.
CCAGGCAAGATAGAGCAGATAGAGGGTGCCCGCGCACTTGATGAACATGTGGAGTTCGGGGAAGCGGGTAAAGAGCTGGCCAAAGCCGAGCCCCACCAGCAACAGCATCAGGGTGAAGCCGACGCAGATCCCCATGAGCAGGGGCAGGCTCTTGCGTATCCCGACGCTGGCGCCGGCGCTCATCACCATGATGTTGTTGGGGCCGGGGGTGACCGATGCCGAGATGGCAAAGAGCACCACGGCGTAGAGCGAGTCCATTGGGTTCCTCGTGCAGACAGTCCGTTGTCTTCCCTATATTGGGGGCGATCTGCGCTTTCCAAGGCGGGGGGCGGGCAGAAAAAAACAGGCCCCGTGAGGGGGCCTGTGACGCGGGCGGGATCAGACGGGCTGGTTCCCCGCCGGCGGCAGCGCCGGGCGGGATTCCACCTTCTGTTCGTCTCCCTGCATGTTCTTGATGTAGACGTCCATCTGGTTGAACGCGATCTCGATGCCATGCTCGCGGAACAGCACGTCGATGCGGCGGTTCAGCTCGTCGATGGCCGGGTTGCGATCCCCCAGCTCGCTCACGAAGAAGCGCAGCTCGTGATCCAGGGTGCTGGGCCCGAAGGTGAGGAAGTAGACGATGGGGGCCGGGTCTTTCAGCACCCGGCTGTTCTCCATGGCGGCCTGCATCAACAGCTTGCGGGTCAGATCCAGATCCGAGCCATAGGCCACCCCGACCCGGGCGATGACCCGGGTGACGGTGTCGGACAGGGACCAGTTGATGAGCCGCTCTATCATCAGCTGCTGGTTCGGGATGATCACCTCCTTGCGGTCGAAGTCGGTGAGGGTGGTGGAGCGGATCCTGATCTTGTTGACCGTGCCCGAGATGGTGCCGATGGTGACGGTGTCGCCGATCCGCACCGGGCGCTCGAACAGGATGATGATGCCCGAGATGAAGTTGGAGACGATCTGCTGCATGCCGAAACCGATACCGACCGAGAGACCGGCGGCCAGCCACTGCAGCTTCTCCCACTGGACCCCCAGCATGGCCAGCGCCGTCAGGCTGCCCACCCCGATCAGGGCGTAGTTGAGCATGGTGGTGAAGGCGTAGGCCGTGCCCTGGGCGAGGCGCAGCTTGGAGAGCACCAGCACCTCCAGCAGGCCCGGCAGGTTGCGGGCCAGCGACAGAGCCGCACCAAACACGAACAGGCCGGTCAGCACGTCGCTCAGGCTGATGGGATAGAGCACGGCGTTGGCCCCGGTCCCCTCGCTCTTGTGCCACAGCACCACGCTGTCGAGGTAGGTGAAGACCGCCACCAGATCAGACCAGAGCCAGTAGAAGGCGACGCCGAACACCAGCAGCAGCATGATGCGGGTCAGACGCAGGGACTGCTGGCTGACCTCTTCCAGATCCATGGGCTGCTCTTCGATGGCTTCGCCCCCTTCCGCATCCTCCTGGGTCTTGTGTTCCCGCTTGGCGACCGCGCGGCGATAGGCCAGACGACGGGCCGCCAGCTCAAGACCGCGCAGGGCGGTGCGATAGACCAGACCCCAGATGATGATGAGGTAGAAGGACTCGATGAGCCTGCCGGTGAGTTTCAGGGCCGTGTAGTAGTAGCCAAGGGCTGCCAGTACCATCAGGGCCACCGGCGCCAGCGCCAGGGAGACGGCGGTCAGGGTCTGCAACATGCTCGCCTCGCCCTTGATGCGGGCGCGGGAGATGGGCAGCACCAGGTAGGCGGTCAGCCCCAGCAGCAGCATGGTCATGCCCTGGCCGATGACGTCGTTGCCAAGGGAGGAGGGTTCCACCACCGCCTTGGTCGACAGCATGATGAGGGGCAGCAGGGGCAGCCAGAGGTAGCGCATGCTGTTGCGCTTGGCCTGCAGCTCGTCCCGCGGCATGCGGAAGTGGGTCTCGCCGATGCCCCCCGGTCGCATCACCGACAGGTAGACGCTGAACACCAGGTAGCCGAGGGCCAGGTTCAGGGTGATCTGGAAGATGAGTTTCGGGCTCAGCAGGCCGCAATAGGCGAGCAGCAGGCCGGCGGCCAGGATGAAGAGGGTGCCCGGCAGGCGTTGCAGCACGGTGAACAGCAGGGCACGGGGGGTGTGCCACTGACTGTCCTGACGAAAACGTCCCAGATCCTTGACGATCTTCTTCTGGCGCTCGAGCAGGGTGCCGCGCTTCCACAGCAGCAGGCCCCCCACCAGCAGCAGGGGCAGTGCCAGCAGAGAGACTGCCAGCAGCATGTCGCCCCAACCGCTCCAGTCCGGTTTCAGCACCCAGTCGGAGGCCTGCTTGAAGGCCTGGGCCGGCCAGGTGATGAACCACTTGGCATCGATGGGCTTGTTGCTGCTCACCCAGAAGATGTGCTGCTGCAGGGTGAACTCGATGGAGGCATAGACCCGGGTGAGCTGCTGTTGGGTCAGCTGCAGGCTGATGGCGTTGGTGAGCTGGGCATCCATCTGGCGGTTGAGCTGATCCAGCAGGCCGATGCGGGTGTCGATGAGCTTGGCAAGGCTGGCCCTGTCTTCGTCGCTCACCGTCTCGCCGCTGCTGGCGATGAGGTTGTCCAGATACTGGTTCTTCTGGAACAGCTGGTCACGCTGCTGGCTCAGTTCGAACTGGGCCAGATGCAGGTCGGCGATCTGCTCCTCCAGGTTCTTCACCAGAGTGGAGGGGGCCGCTTCCAGTTGCTGGTAGAGCTGATAGAGGATGCGCGAGAGCAGCAGGTTGCCCTTGAGCATCTGCACCTGTTCGTTGAGGTTGCGCTCGGTCTGGGTGCCGCGCTCCAGCATGCTCTTCGCCTGCAGGTTCTTCTGGGCCAGGGTGTTGAGGCTGTTGGTGGAGCTGATGAGTTGCTGGCTGAGCTGGTAGTTGAGCTCCTGCTCTTTTTGCACCAGGGGGTTGTCTTCGGCGGCCACCAGTTCGCCGGTCTCTTCGGCGGTCTTCTCGGTATCCCCCAGGCGCTTGGCGCTGCTCTGCTCCTGCAATGCCTGCAGTTTCTGCTCTTCACTGGCGAGACGGGCACTCTGGTAGTCCCGTTGCTTGACCACCAGATCCTGCATGCTGGTGCGGTTGTCCAGCTCCTTTTGCAGGTTGGCCAGTTGCAGATCCAGCAGGGCCAGTTCGGCATTAAGCTTCATTTTCTCGGCGCTGCTCACCCCGTCCCCGGCGTTGAGGCGGGTGCGGATCTCCTGGCTACGCTGATAGGCGCGGCTCATGCTGGCCTGGGCCCGCTCCGGCAGGGTCTGCAGGTTGGTGATCTGGCTGCCGATGGTGCCAAGGGCCTCCTGGGCCGCCTGCATGTTGGCCATGATCTCGGGTTGGCGGGCATCGAGCTCCGCCAGGCTCATGGTGGCGTATTCGCTCTTGAGCTGCTCCGGGCTCTTGCCCTGGGTCAGGGCGTCGAGCTTGGCGCCGATCTCCTTGAGCTCTGCCGGCAGGGTGCGCAGGCGTTCGCTCTGGGTTTTGGCCTTGCTCTTCTCCTTGTCGATGCTGTCGAGGAGGGAGAGGGTATCAGTCAGGAACTTCTGGTCCGCCTGCTGGCTGGCCGTGGGGGTGTCCGACTTGCCGAGGGCATCGAGCGCCCGCTGCACGGTGGCGCGCTGGGGCAGATCCTGCGCCAGGGTGCTCGGGGTCCAGAAGGTGATGAGTAAACAGAGCAGCGGCAGCAGGGTGGCCGAGGCTCTTTTGAAGCGTGTTGAGAGCATAAAGCGTCCGGGTGATTATGCGATGTTCGGGGGATTTTCCACCAGGGTAAAATCCGCGTGGATTCTAGCACCGGCGCAAGAGGGGCAGCAGGGGGAGAGATAAAAAAAAACGGCGCCCGCAGGCGCCGCTTTCATCGGTTCAGGACTGATTACAGTACGTGAACGGAGGCGGTGTTGGTGGTACCGCTCGGTACCAGGGCACCGGAGACCATGACAACCACGTCACCCTTCACGCCCATGCCGATTTCCAGCGCAGCTTCTTTGCCGATGCGATAGAAGTCGTCGGTGGAGGCGATGGAGTCAACCACGTGAGCAACCACACCCTTGGTCAGCACCAGCTGGGCAGCGGTCTTCTTGTTGGTGGTGATGGCTAGGATCCAGGCTTTCGGGAAGTATTTGCGAATGGCCTTGGCAGACTTGCCGCCTTCGGTGGCAACCACGATCAGCGGGGCGTCCAGTTTCTCGGAGGTCTCGACCGCGCCTTTGCAGACCGCTTCGGTGATGCGCAGCTTGTTGCTGTCGTTGGCAGCAGACAGGTTGGAGGGCATCACGGCATCGGTACGCTCGCAGATGGTGGCCATGATGGTCACGGCTTCCAGCGGGTACTTGCCCTTGGCGGACTCACCGGACAGCATGACTGCGTCGGTACCGTCCAGGATGGCGTTGGCCACGTCGCCAGCTTCGGCGCGGGTCGGACGCGGGTTCTTGATCATGGAGTCCAGCATCTGGGTCGCGGTGATGACCACTTTGCGGGCTTTGTTGCACTTCTCGATGATCATCTTCTGGGCGAAGATCACTTCTTCTACCGGGATCTCGACACCCATGTCGCCACGGGCAACCATGATGCCGTCGGAGACAGCCAGGATCTCGTCGAAGTTGTCCAGGCCTTCCTGGTTTTCGATCTTGGAGATGATCTGGATGTTCTCGCCGCCGTGGGCTTTCAGGTGCTCACGGATTTCCAGCACGTCTTCTTTCTTGCGAATGAAGGAAGCGGCAACGAAATCAACGCCTTGCTCGCAACCGAAGATGAGGTCGCGCTTGTCTTTCTCGGCCAGGGCCGGCAGCTTGATGGAGACGCCCGGCAGGTTGATGCCCTTGTTCTCGCCCAGGTCACCGTTGTTGAGCACTTTACAGATCACTTCGCGCTCGGTGATTTCGATGACGTCTAGGCCAATCAGGCCGTCGTCAACCAGGATGCGGTTGCCGACGCGCAGGTCGCTGGCAAAACCGGCATAGGTGACGGCGACTTTGTCTTTGTTGCCCACCACGGTCTGGTCGGTGGTGAAGGTGAAGGTCTGGCCGGCGACCAGGGAGACGTCGTTGCCGCCTTCGAGCTTGATGGTGCGGATTTCCGGACCCTTGGTGTCCAGCAGGATGGCTGCGTGCTTGCCGGTTTCGGCCATGACAGCGCGCAGGTTGCTGATGCGACCACCGTGTTCGGCGTAGTCGCCGTGGGAGAAGTTCAGGCGCATGACGTTCATGCCGGCATCCAGCATCTTGCCCAGCATTTCTTTGGATTCGGTCTTGGGACCGATGGTGCAGACGATTTTGGTCTTTTTCATGTCAGTCTTCATGGTTAAGGAATTTCCGCCGTGCAATATACACCAGTTTTTGGATACTTTTTATGATCCAGAAACAACGTTTTGAGCGAAAACGGCCTCAATTTGAAAGATAACGTTTTCGCTCACAGCTCATTTTAGGGGCTAAAATAATTGATTTTCCGCAACTGAGGCCATTTGGTTCCCATTTCTGGCCCCGCATCCTGCCCGATCCCATGTTGTTAAATGACAAACAACAGGGTCCCCTTGCCGGGGCGATCCGGCCCGATGCCGTTGGCCGTCATCCAGTGTAGTCACTCCCTCCCGCGGCGTCAGGGCGAAGCAATGCAAGGCTGGAGCCGGTTGGCCTACAGCGGAAAAAAACGCCGCCCCTCCCGGCACGCCGGGAGGGGCGGCAGCCCTCTGGATCAGCCGAAGAACCAGTAGCCGCGGTTGACCAGCCGGGTCAGCAGTTGCAGGAAGCCCGCCTGATCGGCCAGTTCCACCAGCGCGTCCTGGGTGATGATGTCCTTGTCGCACAGGAGTGCGATGGCGGCCGGATCCTCGCTTGGCAGGGTCCAGGCTTCGCCGTCGATGTAGCAGGTGCGGCTCTCGCCGCTGAACCAGACGCTGCGCAACCCCGGCACCTTGATGGCGGGCTCCCCCTGGCTCAGCAGGTCGGCCACCTCGTCGGCGCTGTAGTCCGGCTCCACCGGATTGACGTCCAGATCGTGCTTGGCCTCGGAGATCATGGTGCCGAACCACTCCTTGAACAGGGTCTCGTCGTCGAGGGCCTGTTGCATCAGCTCCCGCAGGCGGTGCAGCTCATGGGGCTGGATCTCCCCGTGGCGGGCGCGGGGCTGGAGGTCCGGGTCGCCGTAACGGTCGGTGCGGATCTCGTTGTCGATCAGGTGATCGGCAAAGGAGGAGACAAGGGCCTTGGCGTCCGGCGCGCGGAAACCCACCGAGAAGTTCAGGGAGGGCTCGATGGCGTAGCCCTCGTGGGGGAATCCGGGCGGGATGTAGAGGATATCGCCCGGCTCCATGATGACGTCGATGATCGCCTCGAACGGCTCGCAGTGCAGCAGGGCGGCGTGGGCGGCGAACTCGTTCAAGGGCTTGGCATCGCCGACCCGCCAGTGGCGCTTGCCCTGACCCTGGGTGATGAACACATCGTAGTTGTCGATGTGGGGACCGACCCCGCCGTGAGGGGTGGAGAAGCTCACCATCACATCGTCAAAGCGCCAGCCCGGAATGAACTGGAAGGGCACCGCCAGCTCGTGCACCTCGGGTACCCAGTGGTTGCACGCCTGCACCAGCACGGTCCAGTTCTCTTCCCCCAGGTGATCGTAGGATTCGAAGGGGCCGTGGGCCGCCTCCCACTTGTTGTTGAAGCGGGTGACCAGGCGCGATTCAATCACCTCCTCCATGGCCAGACCCGCCAGCTCGTCCGGGCTGATGGGATCCTGAAAGTCGGTGAAACCGCCCTTGATGAGGAGCGGGCGCTTCTGCCAGTAGTGCTCGAGGAAGTGAGCGATATCCAGATTGAGTTGGTACATGGTGCTTCTCGTATCTTGTGAGAGGGCTTGCCCAAGGCGGGCTTGGGCAAGGGCTCTGAAATGGCCCGATAGAGGGTGATCATATCAAATGGGCCAAAATCAACGGGGGCCCTGCCGTCATGACAGAGCCCCCGCCGGTTCGGTTACATCACTTATTTCAGCAGATCAACCAGACGCTGGGCGTCGCCGATGTAGTTGGCCGGGGTCAGCTTCTTGAGCTCGACCTTGACCGCTTCCGGCAACTCCAGGGTGTCGATGAAGGTGCGCATCCCTTCGGCGTCGACGCGGCGACCACGGGTCAGCTCTTTGAGCTTCTCGTAGGGCTTCTCGATGCCGTAGCGGCGCATCACGGTCTGGATGGGTTCCGCCAGCACTTCCCAGTTGGCGTCCAGATCGGCGGCCATGGCGTCCGCGTTGGCTTCCAGCTTGGAGATGCCCTTCAGGGTCGCCTGATAGGCAATCAGGGAGTAACCCACCGCCACACCCAGGTTGCGCAGCACGGTCGAGTCGGTGAGATCACGCTGCCAGCGGGAGATGGGCAGTTTGCTCGCCAGGTGCTGGAACACGGCGTTGGCCAGACCCAGATTGCCTTCGGAGTTCTCGAAGTCGATGGGGTTGACCTTGTGGGGCATGGTGGAGGAGCCGATTTCGCCGGCGATGGTGCGCTGCTTGAAGTGACCCAGGGAGATGTAACCCCAGACGTCACGGTCAAAGTCGATCAGGATGGTGTTGAAGCGGGCCAGGGCGTCGAACAGCTCGGCGATATAGTCGTGGGGCTCGATCTGGGTGGTGTAGGGGTTCCAGGTCAGGCCCAGGGAGGTGACGAACTCCTCGGAGAACTGGTGCCAGTCCACATCCGGGTAGGCGCTGATGTGAGCGTTGTAGTTGCCCACGGCACCGTTGATCTTGCCCAGCAGCTCCACCGCCATGATCTGCTTGAGCTGGCGCTCCAGACGGTAGGCGACGTTGGCCATCTCCTTGCCCATGGTGCTCGGGGTCGCCGGCTGACCGTGGGTACGGGAGAGCAGCGGCATGTCGCGGTACTCGACGGCCAGGCGCTTGATCTCGCTGATGAGCTTTTCGCAATAAGGCTTGATCACCTCTTCCCGGGCGGTCTTCAGCATCAGGCCGTGGGAGTTGTTGTTGATGTCTTCCGAGGTGCAGGCGAAGTGAATGAATTCGCTGACGGCGGCCAGCTCCGGGTTCACTTCCACCTTCTCTTTCAGGAAGTACTCCACCGCTTTCACATCATGGTTGGTGGTGCGCTCGATCTGTTTGATGCGGGCGGCATCCTGCTCGTTGAAGTTGCTGACGATGCCGTCAAGCACGGCATTGGCTGCCTCGCTCAGGGCAGGGACTTCCGGGATCCCGGCGTGGCTGGCCAGTTTTTGCAACCAGCGCACCTCGACTTCGACGCGAAAACGCAGCAGACCGAATTCGGAGAAGATAGGGCGCAGGGCATCGGCCTTGTCGCCATAACGACCGTCAATCGGGGAAACGGCAGTCAGCGCGGACAGCTCCATGGGGTGAACTCCTGATGATTGGTGTGGGGGTTAAAATCGTTTGGCCAGTTCCACCATCTTCTTGCGGGCGAAGATGATCTGGGTACGGCTGCCGCCGAGCTGGCGCCACAGCACCACGGCGCGGATGCCTGCGAGCAGCAGGGCGCGCACCTTGTGCTGCACCAGGGGCTGCTGCAGGAAGAGCGGGGTGCCCGCCACCTGGATGCGGGGCCCGATGGGGCTGATAAGGTCGCTGTAGATGCTCGCCATGTTGGCCAGGATCTGCTCGTCGAGCAGATCGAAATGCTGTTGCTGGCGGCCGATCTGGCTGATCCGCTCCCCCAGCATGTTGAGGATGTCCTTGCGCTTGGCGAGCTTGCGCTCCAGCGCGATCAGGCTCACCACGTAGCGGGTCAGCTCGGCATTCTTCTGGCTGCCGTCGGCCCCCAGCTGTTCCACCAGGGCGCGATAGCCGTCGCGAATGGCCAGGTGGCTGCCGAACACTTCCAGCGGCTGCGTGGGGTTGGTGACCAGAATGCTTTGCAGGCTCTCGCGCAGGGAGGCTTCGTCGCAGGAGCCGTCACGGGCCACTTTCTGCACCAGATAGGCGGCCTGGCAGATGCCTGCGAAGGCCATGGTTCTGTCTTGGAATTTGTCGCTCATATCTTCATGGCCCTGTTCTGTTCTTTCACCGGCCGATGCCATGATCCGGCCTGGACGTTGCCAATCATGTATCGCTGCCTGGTACTGTTTTTCTTTGTCCCCTCTCCCTCAGGGAGAGGGTCAGGGTGAGGGTGGTTACCCCCTCATCCCCAACCCTTCTCCCACGAGGGGAGAAGGGAGTACAGCGCGGACGCTCGTGAGCGCCCAGCCCTTAGACCGGATGGCTGAAACGTTGTTCGATGATGCCACCGCCCAGACACACTTCCCCGTCGTAGAAGACGGCGGACTGGCCCGGGGTCACCGCAGCCTGTTTCTCGTCGAAGATGACCCGGATGGTCTCATCGTCGATGGGCTGGATCAGGCAGGGGATATCTTCCTGACGGTAACGGGTCTTGACGGTGCAGCGGCGCGGCGCGCGAATGGGGGTGCGATCCACCCAGTGCAGCTGGCTCGCGACCAGGCCGTCGGAGTAGAGGCGGGGGTGTTCCCCTTGTGCCACCACGAGCGTGTTGCGCTCCACCTCTTTGTCCACCACGTACCAGGCCTCTTCGGTGGCATCTTTGCGACCGCCGATGCCAAGCCCCTTGCGCTGGCCCAGGGTGTGGTACATCAGCCCCTGATGCTCGCCGATGATCTTGCCGTCCACGGTTTCGATGGGACCGGGCTGGGCGGGCAGGAACTTGGCCAGGAAGTCCTTGAACTTGCGCTCACCGATGAAGCAGATGCCGGTGGAGTCTTTCTTCTTGGCGGTGATGAGATCCAGCTGCTCGGCGATGCGGCGCACCTCGGGTTTTTCCAGATCCCCGACCGGGAACAGGCTCTGACCCACCTGGGCTTCGCTCAGGGTATAGAGGAAGTAGCTCTGATCCTTGTTGGTATCCAGACCGCGCAGCAGGCGCGGGCGGCCGGTGCTGTCGTCACGGCGCACATAGTGGCCGGTGGCGATGTAGGTGGCCCCCAGCTCTTCGGCGGCAAACTCCAGGAACGCCTTGAACTTGATCTCCTTGTTGCACAGGATGTCCGGGTTCGGAGTGCGACCCGCCTTGTACTCTTCCAGGAAGTGCTCGAACACGTTGTCCCAGTATTCGGCGGCGAAGTTGATGGTGTGGAGTTTCATCCCCAGCTTGTCGCAGACGGCCTTGGCATCAGCCAAATCCTGGGCGGCAGAGCAGTACTCGTCCGTGTCGTCTTCTTCCCAGTTCTTCATGAACAAGCCTTCGACCTGATAGCCCTGCTGCTGGAGCAGGTAGGCCGAGACGGAAGAATCCACGCCGCCGGACATGCCGACGATCACCTTGATTTGGCTGTTGTCTGTCATTAGTCGAAGTTACCAGTTCGTTTAAACGGGGCGTATTCTACCAGAGTTTTGCGCCCCCGGTCACATCTCCCTGCCACCGTTCCCCTTGGAAGCCCGGTGGCGGGAAATCGTTTTTCTTGTCTCGGCCCCATAGCGTCAAAAAGAGCGTCCAATGGCGCTTAGATAAAGGCCTTGAGGGCCGACAGCGGCAGGCGGGTGCCTGCCAGATAGTCCTGGATACACTGCCACACCAATGGGCTTCGCAGGGCGGGCTTGCACTCGGCAATCTCCTCCAGGCTGAGCCAGTGACAGGCCAGTACGTCACCGTCGGGATCCTCTGGATGGTGCTGACCGGGCGACTTTTCAAGGTCGAAGATGACGGCGGTGCGCACAAAGGTGGCCTCGCTGTCCGCCGGTTTGAAGAGGTAGACCCCAAGCCAGCCGGTGGGCGCGGCGGTGAGTCCGGTCTCCTCCTTCAGCTCGCGGCAGGCCGCCTGGATGAGATCTTCTCCCGGCTCCACGTGGCCGGCGGGCTGGTTGAAGCGGCGCTGGCCCGCAATCTCCTCTTCCACCAGCAAGAAACGCCCCTGCCAGTGCACCAGAGCGGCCACGGTGAGGCGGGTGGGCAGCGGTGGGTGATCGCTCATAAGGACTCCTTGTCTTGTTGGCTGTGCCCCGGCAGGGGCGCTCGATGCAGATCCGCTGTCGCCTTCATTCAGAGGGCTTGGTGCGAGCCGGACGGCGGGCGGTGGTGCGCCCGCCGCTGCGATTGCCGGGGCGCGGGTCTGCCCCGCGGCGCTCCCGCCCTTGGCGTGGATCCTGATCTGTTGGCCGGGCGGTGCGGGGGGCGCGGCGGCCAGTGCCCCCGGCTGCGGCGGATGCCCGTGGTTTGCCTTGCGTGGCGGCTGGTCGTGGCGCGGGTGCCAGCTCGGGGGCGGGCAGGGCGCGGCTCTCCCCCGGTGCCAGCCCATCGAGGGTCCACTCCCCGATGGCGTAGCGGATGAGGCGCAAGGTGGGGTGGCCGATGTGGGCGGTCATGCGCCGCACCTGGCGGTTGCGCCCCTCCACGATTGTTATCTCGAGCCAGCAGGTGGGGATCTCTTTGCGCTCGCGTATAGGCGGGTTACGTGGCCACACCGCAGGGTCATCCATGATGCGCGCCCCGGCGGGCAGGGTCATGCCGTCGTTGAGTTCCACACCGGCGCGAAGGGCGGCCAGTTTCTCCTCGCTCGGGATGCCTTCCACCTGCACCCAGTAGGTCTTGGGGGTCTTCTCTCCCGGCTGGGTGAGGCGCGCCTGCAACTTGCCGTCGTTGGTGAGCAGCAAGAGCCCTTCGCTGTCTCGATCCAGCCTGCCCGCGGCATAGATGCCGGGCTCGGTGATGTAATCCTTGAGGGTCTCGCGGCCCGCCTCGTCGGTGAACTGGCAGAGCACCATGTAGGGCTTGTTCAAGAGCAGCAGCTTGCGATCCGCCGGGGCGGGGGCCGGTTTGCGCTCGTTGACTCTCCCTGCGTGCCGGGCCTCCCGGCGTTCGGATAGGTGCACCGTGGTGGGCCCGCTGGCCGTGCGGCCTGCGTCAGGGCGGGCGGAGAGGGAGAGACGGGGACGGGCTGATTTCATCGCATGCCTACCAAAAACAGGGGATGGCGGAGTGTACCACAGGGGGCGGCCATCAGGGGGAGAGCGGGGCTTCCCTCTCGGGTCAGGGGGAGGCGGTGTCCGGCGCCAGTGCAAGGGAGAGGCGCAGCATGTCCTTGTGCTGGATGCCGTGCTCCATCAGGGGCTCGGGATAGTGGATGAGGAAGTGATCCTTCACGACGGCATGGACGCGAAAGCCGTGGCGCTGGTAATAGGTGAGCTGGTGGCCGAAGCTGCCGGTACCGAGTTCGACGCGGCCTATCCCCTTCCCGGTCAGGTTCTCCAGCACGAAGCGCAGCAGGCCGGAGCCGATGCCCTGCTGCTGGCGGTTGGGGGCAACGGCGATGTTGAAGATCTCGGCGGTTTGCTCCCCCACCAGGCCCGCCACGCAGGCCCCCACGACCTCGTTGTCCGCCAGGGCGGCAAAGCCCCAGGCCCCGGGCAGGTAGGCGGCGATGCGCGACGCGGCGGGATCGGCCTCCAGCAGCAGGGCCAGCGGCAGGTGGGCGGGGTTCATCTCGACAAACGTCATCCTTGTTTCTCTCCCTGTTTATGACGGCGCGCGGCGCGCAGCACGATGGCGTGCTTGACCGATGTGGTGGCTCGGGCGGCGTTCCTCTCGTACGGCATCTCGCCCGGTGTGGATGCCATCAGCTGGATCTGGGTCTGCCACTGCTGCTTGCTGTGGGCACGCCCTTGCCCCTGTGTCCCGATGGGGTTCACCCGCGTCTCATTGGGCGTCATGCCGGGGAACAAGGGCGCTGGTCCCCGGGAGCGGCGCCGGGCGGTTGAGCAGGAAGACCACCTCACCCCGGTAGTGGGGGGAGGCGGCCAGTGTTGTCTGCCAGGCGGGATCCCACTCCCCATCCTGCACCAGCCCTACCTTGAACGGGATGGTCAGGTGCGCCATGGCGGGCAGATAGGCCTGATAGCCCGGCACCGTGCGCGTGCCCTGATAGGTCTGGATCACCAGCTCGTCCACGGGCAGGCGATTGAGCTCTGCCACGTCCCCCGTTTTCGCCCAGTCGAGCAGCCCCGTCACGCTGAGCTTGCACCCGGGAGGCAGGGCACGCCGCAGTTGTTGCAGGGCGTTGCCATAGCGATCGAGCTGGCGGGTCGCCGCATCGAAGTCGATCTGGATGCCCGCCACCCTGGCCCCGGCCGCGCGCCACCCCTCGTAGAGGCGCACCAGCACCTGCTCGTGGGCGGGGGAGAGGGGGAGGGCGTTGACACGCACCACCAGCCAGACCTGCCCGGCCTTGAGGGGGAAGGGAACCCGCCCCAGCTTGACGAAGCGGGGGCCGCCGGGTCTGTCCAGGATCTCCCCCTGATGCAGATAGAGGGTGCTGGCCTGTTCCAGTACCGGCTGGTGGCGGGTGGCGGACCAGAGCCAGAAGGCGTCATAGGCGCTGGCATCGACACTGGCCTCAAGGGGGGTGGCCAGGGTCGTCAGCAGCAGCGCCAGCAGGGCGCGTTCAGGGGGGCTGCTCATGGCTCACCAGTAGTATTTGAGGGATCTGGCCCACACCGAGTTGCCATAGCGCTGCTTGAGGGTGTTGAACCAGGCCTGCCGGGTGCGTTTGGGGATCTCCTGGCTGTCGCAGCTGTTGTAGCCGGAGGGGGCATAGCACTGGATGGCGCGATAGAGGGCATAGCTCTTGTCTTCGGGCTCCGCCTTGGGGTTGGCCATCACGGCCTGATAGAGGGCGAGGCGACTCGGGAACGTGGGACGCTCGTCTTGCGCCAGCCCCCAGATCATCTCGCGATCCTGCCACAGGTCGATATGGGGATCCCGGCTGCGCAGGTACTCCCCGAAGCAGTTGAGGGCATGACCATCGTCGGGGCGCTGCACCAGAGTGCCAAGGGTCTGGGCCAGATCCCGGCAGTGGTAGCCCTGGGGCGTCCCCTCTCCGCGCCACTGGAACGCCGAGAGGCGCACATCCCCGTTGGGCACGGGCTCCCAGGGCGCGTCGGCGGGAGGGGTCGCCTCCTTGTAATCGGCGGGGATGAGGGCCACATCCTGCAAGAAGGTGGCCGGGTCGTTGGCGATGAGATCCCGCACCAGCAGGGTATGGAGCGCAATCTGCCGCTCCGCCGCGCTCGGGCCCTGACTGGCTTGCTGGCGCAACAGGGCGGGTTCGGCCTCCTGCTTGAGCACGGCCGCGCGGATGCGCAGCTGGGTGATGGGGCTACCCGGCTGGAAGATGGCGGCCGTGTTGCCGGTGCGTACCCAGTGATCCGCCAGCACGTTCTCCACGAACGCCTGCTGGGCCTGACCCAGGGGGGAGGCCACCAGCGCCATCAGGGCCTGCTCGGCCTTGTCGAAGGCCTTCATGCCCTGCCAGGCCCAGATGCGCAGCATCTGGTGGCTGAATGCCAGGGTGGCGTCCTCCTGCCCGGGGGAGGGCAGGGCCAGCACCTGCTCGAACTGCTTGTCCAAAAAGAGGACGTAGGCCTTGAGATAGGCCGCCTGCGCCTGGTGACCGGTTTTTTGCAGGTGCGCGATGGCGTCGTCCAGCTGGGCATCTTGCCAGTCCCGCGGCCGCTCATAGGTCGGTCTGAGACCCCGCAGGGCATTGACGAACAGCAGCGCCGGCTGGGCCGAGTCCTGATAGGCCGCCTGATGGCGATAGGCATCACCACTGAGCAGGGTGAGATCGATCTCGTTGACCAGAGCCTCCAGCGCCGGCAAGGGCTGGCGGGTTGCCATGGCCTCGTCATAGGCATCCCGCAGGGCGCCGAGATCACCGGACATCCACTGGATGCGTCTGAACAGTCCTCTGGTCGAGCTGGCGTAGCGCCCTTGCGGGTAGGCCACCAGATAGGCCTGACCCTGGGCCATGGCGCGGCGAAGGGCCTCCTTGTCGCTCCTGGTCACGTCCTGATCGCCGTATTCGTCCTTCGCCTCTTTCATCGCGAGGTTGATCTCCGTGCGCATCACCATGTAGGTCGCGCTCTCGGCCACCCAAGGGGCCTTGGCCTGCGGCAAGGCGGCAAAGCCTGCGCGGGCCTCCTCGAAGCGGCTCTCGTAGAAGTGCCGGGCAGCCTGCAGATACCCCTGCCACTCCAGGGCAGCACCGCTCATTTCGGTCGCGGGGGCCGGGCTCTCTTGCTGCCCCAGGATCAGCAGACGGCTTCGCAGCAGCGACGTGCGCTCCGGGGCGGGCACCTCGCTCTGCTCGAGGGCGTCCAGAAACGCGCTGACCGAGGAGAGGGAGTTGGAGATGGCGTGGCCGTAGAGGGAGTCATGGCCCGCGTAGTGCTCGAGCAGCGGGGGGAGGGACGGGTCGTAGGCGGCCAGCCGGCTGCCGAGCTGCTCGCGCAGCGCCGGGTCCTCCACCTCCTCCGGCTGGGGGAGGCGGGTGAGGTAGAACAGCGGCTGGCTGCGCTCGTTCAGCGGAGCTGCCGGCAGGGTGAAGGGGAGGGGGTGATGCTGGGCATCCCCCAGCAGCATCAGCAGGTTGCCCCGGGTGTCGTTCTCGTTGAGATAGAGCGGATAGGTGGGGAGAGGGCAGTCGGTGAGCCAGAAGCCGCACCCGTCACCGTCGCCGGAGGCGAGAGCGGGCAGTGCAACCAGCGTCATCGCCAGCACCGAGCAGTGGGTCAGAGATGTCATGGGATCGCTATCCGTTTGTGGGCCCGCGCCGTGCATGACGCCCGGGCCGGAAAAGGGGGTTCGCAGTGGCGGGCAATAGTACGAAAGAGGGTCACAAACGACAACCAATTCTGACCTGGTCTGCGCTCTCCCTGTCAAGACGCCTGCGCCATGCCCCTGTCCCGAGCGCGTGCTCTTTGCTGCTTTGCAGGTGTCAGCATCTGCCATCGCCATACATCGCCATACAAAAAGGGCGAATGTGGATACTTATATAGGGGGCTCTTCGGTGCGAAAGAGCGCCTTGCCGCAGGCGAGGCAGGTGTGGCGAAAGCGATGATCAGGCCAGCCGGTCTGGGGGTGGCCCAGCACCTTGTCGGAGCCGCAGGCGCAGCAGCGCGCCCCCAGTTCATCGTCGATGGCGCATTCGGGATGCTGGTGCAGGTAGTCGGCGCGGGTAGGCAGACGCAGCCAGTCGGGCTGGGCATGGCGCTGGTTCCAGAAATAGCACCCATAGAAGGTGCCTGCGGCGACGGGCAGGGCAAACCACCAGAAGAGATCCATGTCATGACTCCGACGAGAGGGGATGAGGGCGGCAACAACCCGCTCAGCAGGCGCGGTGCGGCCCCATTTTATCGGGGCGGGAGTGGGGCGGGATATGCCCGGATGGGTAACAAGCGAACCTGCTGGTGGTCGGGCTGGCAAGCCGCAGGGCCGGGGTTGGGGATTATCTATCCATTAAAGAGATGGGTTGCGTCATAACCTATCGCATTTTTGGATGGACAAGGGGGCCTTTCCGGTCGCAAAACCCGGAGAGCGGGGCGTTTTTGTGAAAAAAATGTGCATACACTCATCATGCCGATCTCAAGGGCGTCATTGAGCGAGTGATAAATATCAAGGTATTGATATAAATGGCAAAAATGGTGTTTTTATCAGGCGTTTTCAGGGTGAACGATGGGGTTTCATAAGGAGCTTTAACCCATTTTATAGATTGGTTTTTGCATAATCAATCGTTTATTTTGTTGGACAATTGGGGAAAACCTGGTGTCCAATCGGGTGAGCAGGTTGGCCAAACAGTGCCGTCAGCCAGTGTGTAACCCGAGATGTAAGGAGACATCCTGATGGAAAAACTTGACCAAAAAATCGACACCATGCGCCAGGAATTCGAGTCCCAGGGGCAAAAACAGGCCCAGGACAGATGGCAGGCCAGGGTCGATGAACTGCAACGGGAGCGCAGCGAAGCGCCCCAGCCGGAAGCGGCAGAACACTAGCCCCTGGCGGCCTTGTGGCCACCAAGTGAGCGCATAATGAAAAACCACCGCCCTGTTTGGGGCGGTGGTTTTTTTGCGCAGTGGCTAGAGGCGATAGAGGTTCTGGGCCGCATCGAACAGCTCCGCGCTCTCGCCGGTGCCGCCGTTGAAGACGGTGTGGAAGAAGCGCAGCACCTTCTCGTTGGCGAGGGCATCCCCTTCGAAGTAGGCGTGAGAGTCCCCCACATGGGGCTGATTGGTCACGTCCACATAGGTGGCCGTTCTGGCGTCCAGCCGCCGGGTGTAGTGGCCGAGCCTCACCTTTTGCTGCTCCCCCATCTTCATGCGCGATGCCATCAGGGCACCATCGCGCTCATTGATGGTGATGTAGAGGCGGTTGCGACACTGGATGCGGTCGACCCACTGGGCGTGAAGCTCGTTGTTGGTGTCGGCGGCGGCCATGATGATGTTGTCGAACAGCAGCTGGTTGGCGTGGTAGGTCGTGCTGCCCAGCAGGTGTTTGAACAGGTAGTTGCCCATGCTGTGCAGCAGCAGGTTGATGGTGAAGGGGCAGCGCTTGTTCACCTCCTTGGCGAAGTAGCGATCCCAGGCCTCGCCGTTGTCGGCGAACTTCTTCTGGGCCTTCTCTTCCAGTTGCGTCACATACTGGCCGTTGAACTCGTCGAGCAGCCCCTTCATCTTCTCCAGCACCCGGTCAAGGGCACCGGCCGAGGCCAGGGCATCGCGCTTGTCGCTCTTGTAGCTCAGCACGCCCCGGGCGCCGCCGCCATTGGCGGGCCAGCTGAAGCAGAGCACCTCGACGCCGTACCGGGCCTCGAGCCCCGCGGCCCGTTCCAGCACATCGTCAAGATCGTTGTTGAAGCCGTGTACGAACAGCAGCAGGTGTTTGCCGGTCTTGAGCTTCTGCTTGGCCGTGCTGCCGGTCCCGGCGCAGCGCTCCAGCAGCTTGCGCGCCACATAGGCGCTGGCCGGGTGGGGGAGGTCGGGGTCAAGGCCGACGCTGGCGGCCATCTCGGCGGTGATCTGATCCGGCAGCAGGTCCAGCTGCCACTGCTTGCCCTGACGCCGGGCCTCGGCGAGGCGCAGTTCGTTGGGGCCCTCTGCGGGTTTTTCGCCAAAGATCTCGCTGGGGGTCTTGCCCTGCTCGTTGACCATCCGGTTGGTGACGATAAACATGGTGTTTTCCTTGTTGTCGTGCTCTCTTCATGATCGGCCACGCCCCGGGCGCCCCGATCACTGGCAAAGAGCCTAGTCCGGATCCGGCTGCCTGTCCCCCGGCGCGCCTTGCCTCGCCAAAGGGGTTACGACGATGTAAAGGCGAACGGGATTTGGGGGAATGGCGCCTTCGGGGCGGCGAGGGCAGGGAGAGGCTGTCATCACTAGAGGAAGAGGCCCGGATGGACGGGGCCTGCGCCTCGTCAGGACCAGAGGGCAGCGAGGGAGTAGGGGATCCTCAGGCGCACTGTGATCCACTCCCCGACTATGGTCTGACATGCACGCCCGCTATTTGATTATGCAAATGGATGGGCTTAAGATGGCCGCGCGCAACGATCAGATTGATAACAAACGGAAGTTAGGAGATGCCGATGGAAAGCAAAGTAGTTATCCCGACCCAGGGCCAGAAAATCACAGTCGATGCCAGCGGCAAGCTGCAGGTTCCCCACAACCCCATCATTCCGTTTATCGAAGGGGATGGTATCGGTGTGGACGTGACCCCGGCCATGTTGAATGTGGTGAATGCTGCGGTCGAGAAAGCCTACAAAGGCGAGCGCAAGATCGCCTGGATGGAGATCTATACCGGCGAGAAATCGACTCATGTCTATGGCGAAGGTGCCTGGCTGCCGGCCGAAACCCTGGATTTCATTCGTGAATACTGCGTGGCCATCAAGGGCCCGCTGACCACCCCGGTCGGCGGCGGTATTCGCTCCCTCAACGTGGCCCTGCGCCAGGAGCTGGATCTCTACGTCTGCCTGCGCCCGGTTCGTTACTACGAAGGGACCCCGAGCCCGGTCAAGCACCCCGAGCTGACCGACATGGTGATCTTCCGCGAGAACGCCGAAGACATCTACGCCGGCATCGAGTGGAAGGCGGACAGCGACGAAGCCAAGAAGGTGATCGCTTTCCTGCAAAACGAGATGGGCGTGAAGAAAATTCGCTTCCCCGAGTCCTGCGGCATCGGCATCAAGCCCATGTCCAAGGCCGGTACCGAGCGTCTGGTCCGTGCCGCCATCGAGTACGCCATCGACAACGATCGCGACTCCGTGACCCTGGTGCACAAGGGCAACATCATGAAGTTCACCGAAGGTGCCTTCAAGGATTGGGGCTATGCCCTGGCCCAGAAAGAGTACGATGCCCAGCTCATCGACGGCGGCCCCTGGTGCTCCTTCAAGAACCCGAAGACCGGCAAGACCATCGTGGTCAAGGACGTCATCGCCGATGCCTTCCTGCAACAGATCCTGCTGCGTCCGGCCGAGTATGACGTCATTGCCTGTATGAACCTCAACGGCGACTACATCTCCGACGCGCTGGCGGCCCAGGTCGGCGGCATCGGCATCGCGCCGGGCGCCAACATCGGCGATGGCGTTGCCCTGTTCGAAGCCACCCACGGCACCGCGCCGAAATACGCTGGCCAGGACAAGGTCAACCCGGGCTCCCTCATCCTCTCTGCCGAGATGATGCTGCGCCACCTGGGCTGGACCGAGGCGGCTGACCTCATCGTCAAGGGGATGGAAGCGGCCATCGCCAACAAGACCGTCACCTATGACTTCGAGCGTCTGATGGAAGGCGCCACCCTGCGTTCCTGCTCCCAGTTCGCCCAGGACATGATCGACCAGATGTGATCCGGGTCGTTGAAATGCAAAACCGGCGCCATGAGCGCCGGTTTTTTTATGGAGGAGAGCAGGTCGTCAGGTGGTTTTTTCCACGTGCTGCTCGTAGATCTGCTGCCATTTGCTGGTCTCGGCCTCATCTCCACGGGCCTGCCAGAATTCGCAGATGGAGCTGGCGAGCTCGGATGCCATGGCGTGGTCTCCGTCACGGCGGCTCATCAGATATTGTCCCAACCAGCTTTGATATTGTTTCATCGCCCGATCTCCTTATCTAAGGTGCCCAGAGGGGAGTGCTCCTGGCGTCAAGGTAGCGCAGGAGCGATTCGAACTGGGTACATGTTGTGCTGCGCCCGGCAGGTGTTGGTCGCCGGATCCGGTGGTTATCTCACCGGAAAAAGGGGACAACGGGGCGCAGATGTCAAAAAACGGTCTCTATCGTATCACAAAATAACCAGTCGGTGGGGCTGGATGACAAATCAGGCTGTCCAGCAGTCTGGCCGTCTGTGTCATGGGGGCGAGGGCTGAGGTGCCATCTTGCTGATCTCGCAGCAGAAAAACCCGCCAGGTCGGCGGGTCACGGGGGCGAAAAAAAGATCAGATCCGGGCGCAGGCCAGGTATTTTTCCATCTCCTCGGCGGGCACCATGCCGCCGCCGGTGGCCCACACCAGGTGGGTGGCCCCGGCCATCTTGGCAGCATCCAGTCCCTGCCCACTCTGCCACTCAAGGTTGGCGGCCACTCGCCAGGGGCCTGCCATGCCCGCCAGTGCCGAGGGCTCGAGCCGGATCTCTTCATCCCGGGCCAGGAGCCCCAGCAGGTCGTACATCTCCTGATCCCTCAGGGTGTAGAAGCCCGCAAGCAGGCGTTCCATGGCGCGGCCGACAAAACCGGAGGCGCGTCCCACCGCGAGGCCGTCGGCGGCGGTGAGGTTGTCGATGCCAAGGTCTTGCACCGCAATGGCATCGTGCAACCCGGTGTGGACCCCGAGCAGCATGCAGGGGGAGTGGGTGGGCTCGGCGAAGAAGCAGTGCACGTTGTCCCCGAACGCCAGCTTGAGACCAAAGGCCACTCCGCCCGGGCCACCGCCGACGCCGCAAGGCAGGTAGACGAAGAGCGGATGGTCGGCGTCCACCCTGATGCCCATCTCGTCGAACTGCTTTTTCACCCGCTCGCCCGCCACCGCATAGCCGAGAAACAGGGTGCGGGAGTGCTCGTCATCGATAAAGAAACAGTTGGGGTCGCGCTCGGCCTCCTTGCGTCCCTGCTCCACCGCCACCCCGTAATCCTCGGCATATTCCACCACGATGGCGCCATGTTCGCGCAACTTGCGCTTCTTCCACTCCCGCGCATCGGCGGACATGTGGACGGTGACGCGAAAGCCGAGGCGGGCGCTCATGATGCCGATGGAGAGGCCGAGGTTGCCGGTCGACCCCACCGCGATGCTGTACTGGCTGAAGAAGTGGCGGAACTCGTCCGAGAACAGCGTGCGATAGTCATCCGTCTCGCGCAGCAGCCCAGCCTGGATGGCCAGGTGTTCGGCATGAGCCAGCACCTCGTGGATGCCGCCGCGCGCCTTGATGGAGCCGGAGATGGGCAGATGGCTGTCTTGTTTGAGCAGCAACCTGCCGGTGAGTTCGACGCCGTAGCGCGCATTGAGGGTCCCCAGCAGGGTCGGGATGGCGGCGATCCCGGACTCGATGATGCCGTGGCTGGCGCGGGTTTCGGGGAAGGCCTCGCACAGGTAGGGGGCGAAGCGGGCGAGCCGGGCGGAGGCGGTGGCCACATCGTGCCGGGTGAGCCCCACATGGGGCAATCCTTCCGCGAGGGAGGTGGCCCCCGGATTGAACCAGGTCACAGGGGTGAGGGCGATCAGCGGTTCGAGCAGGGGAAAGCGGGTGATGAGCCCGGCAATGTCGGTGTGTGTCATGAAAGCCTCGCGGGGTGGTGGCGGAATCATCCCATTGAACGGCGCCAGCGTTGCCGTGACAAATGATAAAACGCGTCGCTTGGATGAGCACAGTTGATGCAAATGGTCATCTACCCTGCTGTGTCTTCGCATACGGGTGAGTTGGGTCTTCCTGGTGAATGCAAACCTCGCCCTTCTGGTATCATCTGCCAGATAAAAGAGAGGGAGGCCCAACCATGCAACGCGATGAGCACCCGGGGGTGAGGAGCAAGCTGCTCAGCAGCCATCAGCTCGCCAGGCTCCACACCTTCGAGGCAGCGGCCCGCCACGGCTCCTTTGCGCTCGCCGCCGACGAGCTTTCCTTGAGCCCAAGCGCGGTGAGCCACCGCATCTCGGCCCTGGAAGAGGCGCTCGGGTTTTTGCTGTTCCAGCGCTTTCACCGCAAGGTGGCCTTGACCACGGAGGGGCAGCGCATCTTCTGGGCCCTCACCTCCTCCCTGGAGTTCATCAATCAGGAGGTGCTGGAGATCAGGGAGCAGGCGCTGTCGGGATCTCTGACGCTGCACTCGCGCCCCTCCATCGCCCAGTGCTGGCTGGTGCCAAGGCTCGCCGATTTTTCCCGTCTGCATCCTCACATCGAGCTCAACCTGCTGACGGGCAACGAGCACATAAACCTGCACGGCTACGGCATCGATCTGACCCTCAACTTCGATGCCAGAACCCCGACGGGCCTGGCCATTCACCCTCTGATGGATGAATTCATGGTGCCGGTGTGCAGCCCTCAATACGCCAGCGACCACGGTCTGATGGGGGAGGTGGGGAATCTGCAGCAGTGCCGCCTGCTCCATGACAGGCAGGCCTGGGGCCTGGACACCGACAGCGACGAGTGGCGCACCTGGGGGAGCCACTGGCATCTCTCCCTGGAGGTCTGCTCGTCACACATGGGATTTGATCGAGCGGATCTGGCGATCCTTGCCGCCACCCACCACGCCGGTGTCGCCATGGGGCGCAGGCAACTGGCAAGCCAGGCGCTGGCGAGCGGAGCGCTGGTGATGCCCTTCCCGGATATGGCGGTGCGCTGCGAGCCGCGTTATTACCTGGCGACCCTCCCTCATCGCCAGTGTCCCAAGATCCAGGCATTCATCCGCTGGATACAGGATCAGGCGCAAGGGGCATCCTGAAACGGGACCTAGTTTATTGTCTGCGAAGGTCATGGCCATGAGCGCACTATTTGTACAATAAGGGCCGGCACTGCTGCTAAATGACCTGGCGCAGAGCGACGCGGGTAAGAGATAACACCGTGTGCAACGGATGAGGTGAGCCTGAGATTAACCGGGGAAAATAGAAAATAAAGTCTGTGAGAGTATTCCCAATAAGTATCAGGCAGGGAATTAACCACGGTGAATAATGTCCATATGGTGTCAGAGCGCTGCCGGATGGTATAAAAACATTATGTTGTTATCCAATGGGCATGCTATTCTCAAATCGTGTTATCCCTGTGACATACAAAAATAATTCTGTGAGGAAGTAATGAACGAGTTTCTGAAGGTTCTGCTGAACATTCGCAGCTTGCGCGCTGCCATTCGTGAACTGCCGTTTGAGCAACTGCAAGAAGCGAAAGAAAAGTTTGACCTGGTATATAACGAGCGTGCCGAGTCCGTTGAACAGGAACGCGCCGAACAGGAAGAGCGTCAGCGCAAACTGAATGAATTCACCGAAATGCTGCAACAGGCTGGTATCGATCCCCGTGAGCTGATCGGCAGCGTGGCGGCTCCGGCTGCGGCGGGCACCACCAAGAGCAAGCGTGCTCCCCGTCCTGCGAAGTACAAGTACCAGGAAGACGGTCAGGAGAAGACCTGGACCGGTCAGGGTCGTATGCCCAAGGCCATCGCCGAGCAAGTTGCGCTGGGCAAGGATCTGAACGATTTCCTGATCTGATCGCCGGATCCGATTCTCGATAATGCCGCCTGCAGGGCGGCATTATTATTTTCAGAGTTCAGATGATGTCGCAGTAAAACCCAATTGCGCAGGTTACTCCGGTTAATTGGAGAGCCTCGTCTGGAATAGCCATAACCATCATGTGTCCAATAAAGGTGGCGCATCATCTTCCACGCCACCTCGCCACTTATACGCATTGAGGACTCATACAGCCCGTTTTTCTTCGTCCCTTGTGAGAAACGAACATGGATACCTGCTGTGACAGAATGAAATAGCGGCGGTGGATACTCATCTGTACGCCTGAGCGGCCCGTCACTTTTTCTTGCTGATGCATGACGCCCACCGCCTATTAATTTATCCCCCCTATTTATGGTCTGTTTGACACCGCTCTTCTGCGATATATCCGCACGATGCCGGACAACGTGCGGATGAGGCAGACACGGATTGGTGGCAAACAAATAAACCGAATGCTAGATGACGGGTTGTCCGAGTTCAGACTGAACGGTGTGTGCGTATTTTCTCCGGGTGCGGCGACGGGCCTGGACCGCCTCTGCCAGTATGGCAAGCAGGTGTTCACTCTCTTCCCAGCAGAGGCAGGCATCGGTCACTGACAGACCGTATTGCAGCTCACCCAGAGGAGCCGGTTTCTGGTTTCCCCCCAGCAAGAAGCTCTCGACCATGACGGCGGCGATGGCTTGGCTCCCTTCGCTCAGCTGGCGACAGAGCTCTTTGGCGACCTTCAGCTGGTTCGTGTGCAGCTTCTGGCTGTTGCCATGGCTGCAATCCACCATCAGGCGAGGGGGGAGTCCCTGACGGGTGAGGCGGTCTGCTGCCTCCGCCACATCGCTCTGGTGGTAGTTGGGCAGGGTGCCGCCACGCAGAATGATATGGCCGTCGGGATTGCCTTCGCTCTTGATCACCACCATGCCGCCCTGGCTGCCGGGGGCGGTGAAGAGATGGGAGGCGGTACTGGCCTGGATGGCATCGATGGCGACCCGGATATTGCCGTCCGTACCGTTCTTGAATCCCACGGGGCAGGGCAGTGCGGAGGCCAATTGCCGGTGAACCTGAGACTCCGTGGTGCGTGCCCCGATGGCGCCCCAGCTGACGAGATCGGCGAGATAGAGAAAGCTGGTGGTGTCGAGGAATTCGGTGGCGGTGGCGAGCCCCAGTCCATTGATGTCGAGCAGCACCTGGCGTGCCAGATGCAATCCCCGATTGATGTCGTTGCTGCCGTCCAGGTGCGGATCGAAGACCAGCCCCTTCCAGCCCACCGTGGTGCGCGGCTTTTCAAAATAGGCGCGCATGACTATCTGAAGGCTGTCTTCATAGGCGGTGGCGAGCCGTGCCAGCCGTCCGGCATAGTCCAGGGCCGCGACGGGATCATGGATGGAGCAGGGGCCAATCACGACCAGCAGGCGATCGTCTTCACCTGCCAGGATCCGGCGTGCCTGATGGCGCTGGCTGTCGATGTGCCGGGCCATGTCGGCCGGACAGGGGTGCTGCGCCAGCAGCTCGGCAGGGGTGGGGAGCGCCTCTATGGCGAAGGCGCGCATGACCGAATTCAAAACTGCCATCTGGAGTTACCTTGCTGTGCATGTGTGCGATGGGGAACCCGTATGCGCCATCCCGTTGGGAGCAGACAGGTTCACGGCTCATCGCAGTTGTTGAGAATGATTGTCATTATCTTGGTGTTTGTCTCAAATGCAAGCGCAATGAAATCGCCAGGCGAAGATGGGGGGAGAGAGAACGATGGCGGGGGAACCGCAGCAAAAGCAGGCCGCTCCCCGAGGGAAGAAGCCCGCCAGTCACAAGATAAAGAGGGGGTCAGCTGTCCATCACGGCGTGCCTGTCCTGGTGGTAGGCGTCTTCATCCTTGCCGCTGCGCCAGTAGGGGACTGCGTAGACCCGCTGGCGCTCGGCATTCAGGGTGCGTCTGACGTGGCGGCGCAGCGGCACGACCAGGCTCTCTTCCCCGCCAAACCAGAAATAGCTTCCCTCTGCGACCATGGGCTGGGCGGTGAAATGCGCCACCAGGGTCGCGGCCTGTTCCGGATTGCCCACGAACCAGCGCAGGTCGACGCCGGCCGGCAGCGACAGATCCTGCACGTCGTCCTGATGGGGGACCAGCAGGGCGATATGGCCGAGGGCATGGGCTGGCATCACTTCCACCATGGCGCTGATGGCGGGCAGGGCGGTGAGATCCCCCGCCATGTAATAGTGCTCGGCCATTTGCAGCATGGGGTCGGGGCCGCCCGGGCCCGAGATGGCGAGCCTGTCACCCGGTTTGGCGTGCAGGGCGAAACGACTGGCGGGGCCGGCCTCGCCGTGCAGGGCGAAGTCGATGTCGAGCTCCAGCGCCTCCCGGCGAAACGCACGTATGGTGAAGGTGCGAATGACGGGTTTCTGGGCGGGATCGAGCCAGCGAGGCCCCTTGTCGGTGGGGGTGGGCAACACTATCTCGCGCTGATCCGGTCGGGGCAGCATGATCTTGACATGAGCACCGCCACAGCTGAAGGGGTAGTCCACAAGCTCGGGGCTGGTCAGGCAGATTCGGCGCAGGTGCGGGCTCACATCCTGAACATGCTTGACGGTGAGCAGGCGGGGGCGATTGGCCGGGGCGGGTTGAGACATGGGCATACTCCTGGCTGATGATGGCGCCCATTCTTGATGAAATGAAAATTATTATCAATTGGTTTGTGGGCAGAATGGGTCGCGATTGACCTCCTCTGGATGTCCATCGCGATACCACACTCTCTGCCTGGGTCAGGTTCGATCGCTTCCCCCCAGCGCCCGATAGATGCCTGCCATGTTGTTGAGCTGGGTCTGCTGCTGTGCCAGCAGGGCGAGCTCGGCATCCCACAGGCGGTTCTGCTCATCCAGCCAGGGTTGCACCCCGGTGGCACCGGCCAGGAAACGGGCGCCTGCCAGCCTCTCGGCCTCCCGGGCATAGGCCCTCTGCTGCTCCAGATAGCGCAGCCGCTGATCCCCTTGCTGACGGGCTGCCAGGCCATCCTCCACTTCCAGCAGCGCGGTATAGAGCTGCTTGCGAAACTCGGTTTCGGCAATCTGGTAGTCGATGTCGGCGCTGGCGATGGAGAGCCGGGTCTTGTTGTACTCGAGGAAAGGGAGCGCCAGCGTGGCGCCCAGGGTGCCGACCGGATTTTGCAGCACTTGGGTCAGGGTATCCGAGGTGGTGCTGGCACCGCCGGTCAGGCTCAGGGTGGGATAAAAGCCGGTGCGGATCTCGTCTCCCCTCGCAAGGGTCTTGCGCAGCCTGAGTTCGGCGGCGCGCACATCGGGCCGCCGGGCCAGCACATCGGCGGGAATGCCGGCCGCCAGGGACGGGATCGGGCCCATTACCAGGGCGTCGGGAGCGTCAGCGAGCGGCCCGCTGCTGCGGCCCAGCAGCAGGCGAAGAGCATTGCCCGCCTGTGCCCGCTGCTGGGTGAGGGTGGCGAGCTCCGCCTGCTTGCCTGCCTTCTGCTGGCTGGCCTGTACCAGATCGAGTCGGGTCACGGCGCCCGCCTCGTATTTGGCGCGGGTCAGGCGCTCAATGCGCTCCAGATTGGCCAGTTGCTGGGTGCCCAGGGTAATGGCTGAACCGAGGTAGGCCAGTTGCCAGTATTGCTCCAGGGTCTTGCCGATGAGCAGCAACCGGGTGGCGGCCAGATCCTGTTCGCTGGCCTGTGCTTCCCAGCTTGCCTGATCCCTTGCCGCGGCCAGTCTGCCCCAGAGATCCACCTCGTAGCTGAGGTTGAGGGAAGGGCCCAGGTTGCTGCTGGCGCTGCCATCTTTCATGTTCTTGGTGCCGCTGGCCCCGAGATTGGCGCTGACCGAGGGGGTGAGGTTGGTGTCAGCCAGATCGGCGCCGAGCAGGGCATTCTTGAGCTTGAGCCCGGCCACCCGCATGTCCGGGTTGGCGGCCAGCACCGCCTCGACCAGGCGATCGAGTGCGGGATCCTGGAATCCCTGCCACCAGGGGCCAGCCTGCTGCGCGGTGAGACCCCGGCTCTCCTGCTGCCATGCTGGCGCCACGTCGAGATCGGGTCTGTGATAGGTGCTCTGCTGGCTGCAGGCACCGAGGCTGGCGGTGAGCATCAGGCTTAGCCCGAGCCTTGATAGGTTGTGCATCGTCATTCCCTCGCCAGTGCCTCCACCGGATCGAGCCTGGCCGCATTGCGGGCGGGCAGGTAACCAAACAGGATCCCGATGAGGGAGGAGCACCCGAAGGCCATCAGGATGGAGAAGAGCGAGAAGCGCATCTGGAAGCTTTCCACGAGCAGGGAGAAGAGAGCGCCGATGAGCAGGGCGAGGCCGATACCGAGCAGCCCCCCCAGCAGGCTGACCATCACCGCCTCGATGAGGAACTGTTGCAGTATGTCGGACTGGCGGGCGCCGACGGCGATGCGGATCCCTATCTCCCGGGTGCGCTCCACCACCGAGACCAGCATGATGTTCATCACTCCGACGCCGCCGACGATGAGGGAGATCACCGCGATGGCGGAGACCAGCAGTGTCAGGGTGGCGGTGGTCTTCTCCACCGATTTGACGATGCTGTCGCTGCTGAAGGTGAAGAAGTCCTTCACGCCGTGGCGCTGGGTCAGCAGGGCGACTGCCGCCTGCTCGGCCAGGGCGGGCTGGACGCCGTCTTTGACCCGGATGGTGATCTGGGTGAAGTGCTGCTGGGAGAGGAGACGGCTCATTACGGCGCTGTAGGGGAGCCAGACATTGACCGACTGGCTGCTGCGGCCAAAGCCGGTCTCCTGGGTGACCACCCCCACGATGCGCACCGGCAGGGTGCCGACCAGCACCACCTGGCCGACCGGGTCCACCTTGCCGAGCAGGCTCTCTATGGTCTTGCCATCCACCACGGCGACTGCCGTCCGGTTTCGAATGTCCCGCTCATCGAGCAGGCGCCCCTGGGTGAGCGTCATCCCCTTGACCCGGAAAAAGTCGTTGCCGACCCCGATCACGCTGCCGCTGCTGGTCTTGTTGCGATAGCGAAGCTGGCCCGACGTCGCTATCTGGGGGCTGGCACCCTCCAGATAGGGCTGGCCGAGCAGCGCGTCGAGATCCCGCTCGTTCAGGGTCTGGATGCTGGCGGCCTTCTCGTCTCCCCAGTCCTTGCCGGGGAAGATGTCGATGGTGTTGGTGCCCATGGCGTTGATGTCGTCGATCACCTTGGCGCGCGCCCCCTGACCCAGCGCCACCACGCTGACCACGGCGGCGATGCCGATGATGATGCCGAGCATGGTGAGGAAGGTGCGCATGCGATGGGCCAGCATGGCGTGCAGGGCCATGCGCCCCGCCTCCCGGTAGCGATCCCAGCCCCGGCTTGCGGTGCGGACGGCGGCGCCTGTGCTCTGTGCATCTTGCCCGACAGAGGGAGGAGCCAGCTGGCTGCCGTCACCTGGCTGCGGGTGGGCCGGCGTCCCGGATAGGGAGGGTGAGGCTGCGTTGTCATCGGTCGCCCGATGGCCGCTGTCCTCCACTACCCGCCCGTCACGCAGGGTGATGATGCGATCCGCATGGCTTGCCACCGCCATGTCGTGGGTCACCAGAATGATGGTGTGGCCCTGGGCGTGCAGCTCCTTGAGGATGGTCATCACCTCCTTGCCGCTCTGGCTGTCGAGAGCGCCGGTGGGTTCGTCCGCCAGGATCACCTCGCCGCCGTTGGCGAGCGCCCGGGCAATACTGACCCGCTGCTGCTGACCGCCGGAGAGCTGGCCGGGTCTGTGGTGGCTGCGATCCTGCAGTCCCAGGCGGGTCAGCAAGGTGCGGGCACGGGCCTGGCGATCAAGGCGGGCAGTGCCGGCATAGATGGCGGGGATCTCCACGTTGGCGGCCGCATCCAGATGGGGCAGCAGGTGATAGCGCTGGAAGATGAAGCCGAAGTGGTGGCAGCGCAGCCGTGCCAGGGAGAGGGCATCCAGGGTCGCGGTGTCCTGGCCGCGAAACAGATACTGGCCGCCGCTCGGGCGATCGAGGCAGCCCAGCAGGTTCATCAGGGTTGATTTGCCGGAGCCGGAGGCGCCGACGATGGCCACCATCTCCCCGGCATCGATGGCGAGATCCAGCGGGTGCAGCACGGTCACTTCGTGCTCTCCGCTCTGGTAGCGCCGCTCGATGCCCTTGAGACGGATCAGGGGCTCGCTCACGGCTCCATCTCCCCTTCATCGTGCAGGGCCGGCTTGCCCTGCTCCAGGATCACCTTCTCCTGCTCGGTCAGGCCGCTCACCACCTCAATCTTGATGTCATCCTTCATGCCGGTCTTGATGCGGCGGGTCTCTCTCTGATCCCCCGCCTTGAGCAGGCTGACCTCGTACTCGTTGTCGCCAGTCTTCTTGCCGAGGGCGGTCTGGGGAATGGCCAGTACCTGCTTGCGCTCGCCGAGCACGATGGTGACCTGGGTCGTCATGGCGACCCTCAACTGATGGCCGGGGTTGGGCACATCGAACAGGGCATAGTAGTAGATGGCCGCATTGTTGGTGGCCGTGGTGCTGGCCGTCTGCTCATTGATGTTGGTGGGTGCCAGCTCGACCGTGCGAAGGGTACCGTGGTAGCGAGTATCCGGATCCCCTATCAGGGTGAAATAGACCGGCATGCCCGCCTTGACACGGGTGACGTCCGCTTCGGAGATCTGGGCCTTGACCGTCATGGTGTCGAGATTGGCGAGTTTGAGCAGGGTCGGTACCGTCTGGCTGGCGGCCAGGGTCTGCCCCTGCCGGGTGACGATGGAGACGACGGTACCATCCATGGGGGCCTGAATGCGGTTGTAGCCGAGCTCTGTCTTGGCGCGCTCCACCTTGATGATGGCGTTGTCGATGTCGGCCTGGGCGCTTTGCAGCTCGGCCCGGGTGACGGCAAGCTGGGCTTCGGCGCTCTCCAGATCCGCACGAGAGCTCGCTTCCTGCCGAAACATCTGCTGCTGGCGGCGCCAGGCAAGCTCGTTCTGTTTGAGCTGTGCCTGCTTGATCTTGAGCTGGGCGCGGCGGCTGGCCAGCTCCGCCTCGGCGGTCTTGAGGTTGTTCTGGGCGATCAGGGGATCGATCTCCGCCAGCAGCTCTCCTTGTTTGACCTGTTGACCCGCTTCCACCGCGAGATAGGTGACCTGACCCGAGACCTGAGCCCCCACATCCACCTGCTCGATGGCCTGCAGTACGCCACTGGCGAGCACCGTCTGCTCCACATCCTGTCGGGTAACCGTTGCGGTCAGTACCGGGTCCGGTGTGTTGCCTGGCCAGGCCAGCCAGGTGACGAGAGGGATCAGCACAAGGGCGAGCAGGGCGAGCTTGCCGGGTTTTCGAAGAGCTTTCATTTATCACCTGAACGAAACGAGCGAAGGCGTGCAAGGGCCATATCGTGCAGCAAATGGCCCTCAAAAAGAAGCGAGCAATGTGTAAGAAATCGTGTGGTTCTGGCGGTGACGCAGTGGAGGAGGTCAAGCTGGGGGAGGGTGACGGCGGGGCGTCAGAAACAAGAAGACCCGCTCAGGGAGCGGGTCTTGTGGTGTCAACCGACGGCTTTGAGCAAGGCGGCGTGAGGCTCGTGGCAGATCTGGATATCGAGGGGCAGTTTGTAGAGGAGCAGACGGGCCAGCGAGCCCTCCATCCAGTGATGACGGCTGCCGACCAGCAAGAGGTCGGCGGGGTGAGCGGTCAGCCAGCGCTGGAGATCCGGCACCACGTCATCCACCACCAGGCACTGGTAATCCACCGGATGAGACAGCTGGGTGATGAGTTCACTGATGATCGCCTTGGCATCCAGGGTGCCCTGGGCGCTGCGCTCCTCTTGTGACAGGGACAGACTATTGCGACGGGTCTTGCTGCTGTGGGTCAGGTGCAACAAGGTCAGGTTGGCGCCCAGCCCTTGTGCCAGACGGCTCGCCTTGGCCAGTGTCTCCTGCTCGTAATCCTTGCCTTCCAGCAACAGCACAATATTGGTCGGGCTCATAAGCAGTTCTCCTTGGCAGGTGCGGGTCAGACAGCGGAAGCGCGCTCCCATCCTCCCTTCCCGCGAAATGTCAGCTCAAACGAACCCGGTGTGTTTGCATCAAGCGTCACCTTCTGTCGATGGCAACTGAAGGTACCGAGTCCGTTTACATCATCATAACAGACTGAGTTGAATGGAAAATGAAGGAGTGGGGCCGTTCGATATATGAATGAGTGCAACGAAGATGAGTGGCGTCCTGACCATGGCGATGGAAACCCGACTGGGTGATGACCAGGCTGGCAGGTTCAGACTGAGCATCAAGACACGTGCCGCGGATTAGCCAGGGCAGCCCCTCGTTCTTTCTTGCGGCTCACGGCATGGGTCAACCAGGCCGGCGCCGTCGGCAAGAGGTTTCAACTGGCCAGCGCGATGATGGCACGGTCAATCTGAAAGGGCCGACATGGACGGGAGGGCATCCCTCCCGCCCCGTGGTCAGCTTGCGAGCAACTCACGGGCGTTGGCCAGGGTGTTGTCGGTGATCTGATCGCCCCCCAGCAGGCGGGCCAGTTCGTTGAGCCGGGCACCCGGGGTGAGCGCCTGCATCTGGGTTTCCGTTGTCTTGCCGTCGGTGTGTTTGCTCACCACCATGTGCTGGTGACCCTTGCCTGCCACCTGGGGCAGGTGGGTGACCACCATCACCTGGGTGGATTCGCCGAGCTGGCGCAACAGGCGGCCCACCACGGCGGCGGTCGGGCCGCTGATCCCCACATCCACTTCGTCGAAGATAAGGGTCGGGGTGGAGATCTTGCGTGCACTGATCACCACGATGGCGAGGCTGATACGCGACAGCTCGCCGCCGGAAGCCACCTTGCCAAGGGGTTGGATGGGCTGACCCGGGTTGGTGGTGACCATGAACTCCACCCGATCGATGCCAAGGGGCGAGAGGCTGCTCTGGGCATCGGGTCGCACCTCGATGGCGAAGCGGCCATCTGGCATCGCCAGTTCGTGCATGCTGGCGCTTACCTTTGCGCCCAGCTCCTCGGCATAGCGCTGGCGGCTCTGGCTCAGGGCCTCGGCGGCCTGCACGAAGGCCTGGCGGGCCGAGGCCAGCTCGTCCTCCATCCCCTCGAGTCGCTCCTCGTCGGAGTTGAGGCGGGCCAGATCGGCGGCCAGCTCCTGATGGTGCAGGGCCAGCTCCGCCGGTTTGACATGGTGCTTGCGTGCCAGGTTGATGGCCTTGGAGAGGCGGCTCTCCAGCTCGTTGAAGCGCTCTGGATCCAGTTCCAGCCGGTCGAGATAGCTGCGCAGCTCGCTGTGGCTCTCCTGTACGCCGATCAGCGCTTCGTTGAGCATGCCGAGCACGTTGCCAAGCCGGCTGTCCATGCCGACCAGGGTCTCGGCCCTGTCCACGGCCGTCTGCAGCAGACCGGCGATGGTGGTCTCTTCATTGTCATAGAGCAGATCGAGGCAATACCCGCACTCCTGCATCAGCTCGGTGCCATTGGCGAGCCGCTGATGCTCCTCTTCAATCTCTTCAAACTCTCCCGGCTGAAGGGCAAATTCGTCCAGCTCCTGCACCTGGTATTCGATGAGTTGACGGCGGGCTTCCCGCTGCTGCTGCTCGGCCTTGAGCCGGTTGAGCTCGTTTTGCAACTGGCGCCACTGCTGGTAGTGGCGGCGTACATCGTCGAGGAGCAGATGATGACCGGCGTAGCCGTCCAGCAGGGCGAGCTGGTAATCGGGTTTGAGCAGCATCTGGTGAGCGTGCTGACCGTGGACGTTGACCAGCAGTTGACCCAGGTTCCTGAGCTGGGCGAGGGGGACGGGAACCCCGTTGATATAGCTGCGAGAGCGCCCCTCGGCGGACAGTACCCGCCGGACGATGCACTCACCGTCATTTTCAAGCTCGTTGGTGGCGAGCCAGGCCCGGGCGGCAGGATTACCCTCCAGCAGGAAGCGGGCACTCACCTCGGTCTTGTCGCTGCCCGGGCGCACCATGCTGGCTTCGGCGCGCTCCCCCAGGCACAGCCCCAGAGCATCGATGGCGATGGATTTGCCCGCCCCGGTCTCCCCGGTGATGCAGGTCATCCCCGGTTGCAGATCGAGCTCGAGAAACTTGACGATGGCGAAGTTGTTGACGGTCAGCTGGGTCAGCATGGTCTCATCCTGTATGGGTCAACATTACTGTCTATGCATCCAGTATATACTGGTCTTATATACAGTAAAGTGGGCAGGGAGGATTTTTGCGAAACAGGGGGAGGGCAAGGATGTCAAGGCCGCGGCATGGGTGTGACGCCGATCAGATGGCCTGCAAAATCAACCTGCGTACCTGGCATGGGCTGAGGCGATGCGAGAAGCCACCTTGAGGGGCTCTCTTGTGGTGAGTAGCGGGTTGAGACACACTCGAAACAGTCCTGGTTGAGCCTGGGCTGTGCACAGACCTCTTCGCAAGGATGCGTCACGATGATCCATACCCCGACCCTGCTGCTGATCTCCCTGGCAATCAACCTGATGTCGGGGCTGATCATGTTGTTCATCCACTCCCTGAAGCCGGGTCGAGGCAACTTTCTGTACTGGTCCCTCTCCGCTTTTCTCTTCTCCCTCTCCATCCTGCTGCTCAGTCTGGGGGTGTTGGGCGGCCATCCGGCGCTGGGCATCCGGGTCGGCGGCCTGGTCTCGCTCATGAGCATCCTGCTGTTGCTCGCCGGTTTTTGTGCGCTTTACGAGCGCGCATGGCATCCCCGTGCCGTGGGGGGAGGCGTGGCGGTGTTGCTGCTGCTCTATCTGGGACTGTCCAGCCTCGCCCCCGTGCGCATTGTGCTGGCCCTGATGGAGTCGATGTTGTACCTGTGGTGCGCCTGCCTCATCGTCTCTCTCGGCCGGCAACAGAAGCGGGTGCTCCATGTGGTGGCGCTCATTTACCTGCTGCATTTCACCATCCTGCTGAGTCAGGGGGGGCTGATCTTGCTGGGAGTCGAAGAGCGGATGGGGGACGGAGGTTGGCTCGATCTCATCTTCTTCATGCACATGGTGCTGACCATCGGCTCGGTGTTGTTGCTGCCTCTGGTGGCCTATGTGGAGACGGAGGAGGCATTGCTGGCGCTCTCGGAGCGGGATCCCCTCACCGGGGTACTCAATCGGCGTGGCCTCTTCAGGCAGGGAGAGGGTACTACGCCTGGCCAGACGCGCTGCGTGGTGGTCCTGGACATCGATCACTTCAAGCGGGTCAACGACCAGTTTGGTCACGGCTGCGGGGATGAGGTCATTCGCTATGTGGCCGGGGTGCTGGTGGCCGAGGTACGCAAGGGTGATCTGGTGGGGCGCATCGGTGGCGAGGAGTTCGCCATCATCATGGGGGGCGTGAGCGGCCAGATGGCCCGCGACATCTGTGACCGGATCCGCCGTCAGATAGAGACGGGCTCCCGGCAGGGGGCCTGCCTGCCGTGCGAGGGGGTCACGGTGAGCATGGGGGTCGTGTGCGCCAGTGCCGAGGCTGACCTGGCACTGATGCTGACAAAAGCCGATGCTGCCATGTACCGGGTGAAGGAAGCGGGGAGAAACGGGGTGCATCTGGCATTCGAGCAGGCACCGCCTCGGCTGGTCGAAAGCAGCGAGGGGTAGACCCTCGCCACCGGTGTTGCCTGGCTAGAAGAGCTTGCTGCCCCAACCGAGCTTGTTGCGCAGCACGTGGAAGTAGCTGTAATCCAGCGGATGCACCAGATGCAGCTTGTGGCTGCTCTTCTTGATGAGGATCTCGTCCCCCGGGTGGACCGCCAGGGTGACCTGGCCGTCGCAGCTCACCTGCATGGCGTCGTCCTGGTTGTCCGGCGAGACCAGCAGCCGCACTTCGCTGTCCGCATCCAGCACGATGGGGCGGCTGCTCAGGGTGTGCGGGAACATGGGCACCAGCGTGATGGCGTTTAGTTTGGGGGTGAGAATGGCGCCCCCTGCCGACAGGGAGTAGGCGGTGGAGCCGGTGGGTGTCGCCACTATGATGCCGTCCGAGCGCTGGCTGTACATGAAGCTGCCGTCGATGTAGACCTCGAACTCGATCATGTGGGCGATCTTGCCCGGGTGAAGCACCGCCTCGTTGACCGCGAGGTTGCTCGACTTGCGCTCCCCGTGGCGATAGACGGCGGCCTCCAGCAGGAAGCGATGCTCGCTCTTGAAGTGACCCGAGAGCACCTGCTCCAGGGGCAGCAGATAATCCTGGGGCGAGAGGTCGGTCAGGAAGCCGAGGTTGCCCCGGTTCACCCCGATCACCGCCACATCGAACCGTGACAGCACCCGGGCGGCCCCCAGCATGTTGCCGTCACCGCCGACGACGATGGCGAGATCCGCCTGCTCGCCGAGCTGCACCAGATCCATCACGTTCTCCCCGAGCAGCCCCAGGGTATGGGCCACCCGGCTCTCCAGCAGCACGCGAAAGCCGCGGCTGGTCAGGTACTGGTACAGGCCGGTCAGGGTCTGGTTGGCCCCCTCGTGATGGGGCTTGCCGATGAGGGCAACGGTTTTGAACGGAGAATCCATAGGTTATCGGGTCTGGGAGAGTCTTGGGGGGGAGTATACCGCGCTTTGCCGGGGATTTGTCTGCCTCCGTGGCGGTTGGTGCAATCGGCCCCGAAAAGGGGCTGCCTGGCACGCGGATGGGCGCCATTGTGCCCGATCTGCCCTTTTCCCCTTGAAAGCCGGGGCTGTGTCCCCATAATAGCGCCAACACAGGGTCTGCTGGCGCGTGTCGCTTGTCTGAACGCCAGCCACCCTCACACGCAACCCCTGAATATTGGAGATGTCATGAGCCACGAAGAACAAAAGGTTGAAGCGATGGAGCAAGTGGAAGCCCAGCCAGTCGAGCCGACCGATGTAGACAGTGAAGTGACAGCCGAGCAGGCCCGCATCGCCGAGCTGGAGGCCCAGCTGGAGGCGGCCCAGCAGGCCTCCCTGGAAGAGCGCGAGCGCGCCATTCGCGCCGTCGCCGAGATGGAGAACCTGCGTCGCCGTGCCGCTCAGGACGTGGAGAAAGCCCACAAGTTTGCACTGGAGAAGTTCGCCGCAGAGCTCTTGCCGGTGCTGGACAACCTGGAGCGCGCCATCGAGCTGGCGGACAAGGAGAACGACACCCTCAAGCCGATGATTGAAGGGGTCGAGCTGACCCTGAAATCCATGCAGAGCGGCGTGGCCAAGTTCGGCCTGGTGGCGCTGGACCCGACCAACCAGCCGTTCGACCCCAATGCCCACCAGGCCATGAGCATGGTGCCCAGTGCCGACGTGGCGCCGAACACCGTGATCGCCGTGATGCAGAAGGGCTACGAGCTCAACGGCCGCGTCATCCGTCCGGCCATGGTGATGGTCTCCAAGTCCGCTGACTGATCACGCTGTTCTCACCAAGCCCGCCGCTTGGCGGGCTTTTTGTTGGATGTGGCGCCAAAAAAACGTGTCTGGCGTCATTTGGCTGTCAGGTGGCCTGTATGCAGGTTTTTTCAGGGCCGGACTTGAAGCGCCGACTTGAGACCCCATATAGGTTGCAAGGCCACGGCGGCACAAAAAATTTGATGCCGGGAGCTTGAAAGCCACAGTGGCAGGCCCCACCTAGCCGTTAACGTATCAAGGCGAGCCCCTCGCCAGTTTATTCAAAGTATTTGGAGATTCGTCAAATGGGTAAAATCATCGGTATTGACCTGGGTACTACCAACTCCTGCGTCGCTATTCTGGATGGCGACCATGCTCGCGTGATCGAGAACGCGGAAGGCGACCGTACTACTCCGTCCATCATTGCCTATGCCGATGACGGCGAAATCCTGGTTGGTCAGCCGGCCAAGCGCCAAGCCATCACCAACCCGAAGAACACGCTGTTCGCCATCAAGCGTCTGATCGGCCGTCGTTTCGAAGATGACGAAGTACAACGTGACCTGAAAATCATGCCGTACGCCATCGCCAAGGCCGACAACGGTGACGCCTGGGTTGAAGTGAAAGGCAAGAAAATGGCACCGCCGCAGATCTCTGCCGAAGTGCTGAAAAAGATGAAGAAGACCGCCGAGGACTACCTGGGCGAGCCGGTGACCGAAGCCGTCATCACCGTACCGGCCTACTTCAACGACGCCCAGCGTCAGGCCACCAAGGATGCCGGTCGCATCGCCGGTCTGGATGTAAAACGCATCATCAACGAGCCGACTGCGGCTGCGTTTGCCTACGGCGTCAACAAGGTCAAGGGTGAGCGCAAGGTTGCTGTATATGACTTAGGGGGCGGTACCTTCGATATCTCCATTATCGAGATCGACGAAGTCGAAGGGGAAACCACCTTCGAAGTACTGGCGACCAACGGTAACACCCACCTGGGTGGTGAAGACTTCGACAACCGCGTCATCAACTACCTGGTTGACGAGTTCAAGCGCGAGCAGGGCATTGACCTGCGCAACGACCAGCTGGCTCTGCAACGTCTGAAAGACGCAGCCGAAAAAGCCAAGATCGAACTCTCTTCTGCCCAGCAGACCGACGTGAACCTGCCGTACATCACAGCAGATGCCACCGGTCCGAAGCACATGAACATCAAGGTGACCCGCGCCAAGCTGGAATCCCTGGTGGAAGACATGGTGAAAGACTCCCTGGAGCCGGTTCGTGTCGCCCTGAAAGACTCCGGTCTGGCGGTTGGCGAGATCGACGACGTCATCCTGGTGGGCGGTCAGACCCGTATGCCGCTGGTTCAGAAGACCGTGGCCGACTTCTTCGGCAAAGAGCCGCGCAAAGACGTCAACCCGGACGAAGCCGTGGCCATGGGTGCTGCCATCCAGGGTGCCGTGCTGTCCGGTGACAAGACCGACGTACTGCTGCTGGACGTGACTCCGCTCTCCCTGGGGATCGAGACCATGGGCAGCGTGATGACCGCGCTCATCGAGAAGAACACCACCATTCCGACCAAGAAGTCCCAGGTGTTCTCCACCGCCGAAGACAACCAGTCTGCCGTGACCATTCACGTGCTGCAGGGTGAGCGCAAGCGCGCCAGCGACAACAAGTCCCTGGGCCAGTTCAACCTGGAAGGCATCCGCCCGGCACCGCGCGGTCTGCCGCAGATCGAAGTGACCTTCGACATCGACGCCAACGGCATCCTGCACGTCTCCGCCAAAGACAAGGAGACCAACAAGGAGCAGAAGATCACCATCCAGGCCTCTTCCGGTCTGTCTGATGACGAGATCGAACGCATGGTACGCGAAGCCGAAGCCAACGCGGCCGAGGACAAGAAGTTCGAAGAGCTGGTGCAGGCCCGCAACCAGGCTGACGGTCTGGTCCACTCCGTGCGCAAGCAGGTCACCGAAGCCGGTGAAGCCCTGCCTGCCGACGAGAAGACCAAGATCGAGGCTGCCCTGAGCGAGCTGGAATCCGCCATCAAGGGTGACGACAAGGCTGCCATCGAAGCCAAACAGCAGGCTCTGCTGGAAGCGTCCCAGAAGCTGATGGAAATTGCCCAGCAGCAGGCTCAGGCGCAAGGCGCCGCCGGTGCTGACGCCGGTCAGTCCTCCTCTTCTGCCAAGGCTGACGACGACGTGGTCGACGCCGAGTTCGAAGAAGTGAAAGACGACAAGAAGTAAGCCCGACCCGGATGGGCGAAGTCCGCTTCGCCCATCGGCTCAGAATCTGTTCACGGTCTGTCGCGAGAGGCCGTCAGCAAGGTAAAGAGCAGCGCAGGAACCGGAGCGTATAGATATACGTGAGGATTCCGAGCAGCACATGAGCCTTGATCACGGCTTCGTAGTAAGAGTGTGAGCAGATTCGTCAATGAATTTACGGGCGTTGGGTAACCAACGCCCGTCTGCGTAACTGCTGATATAGCAACAGGATGAGTATGTCGAAGCGCGATTTCTACGAAGTGCTCGGGGTGTCGAAAGGTGCCGACGAGCGCGAGATCAAGAAGGCGTACAAGCGTCTGGCCATGAAGTATCACCCGGATCGCAACCAGGGTGATGCCGGGGCTGAAGAGAAGTTCAAAGAGGTCAAGGAAGCCTACGAGGTCCTGACCGACGAGAACCTGCGTGCCCGTTATGACCAGTACGGTCATGCCGGGGTGGATCCGAGCCAGGGTGGCGGCCACGGCGGCTTTGGCGGTGGTGCCGATTTCGGCGATATCTTCGGCGACGTGTTTGGCGACATCTTCGGTGGTCGCGGGGGCGGTCGTCGCGGCCCGGCCCGTGGCGCCGATCTGCGCTACAACATGGAGTTGACGCTGGAAGAGGCGGTGCGCGGGGTCTCCAAGGAGATCAAGATCCCGACCCAGGTCCACTGCGAAGTGTGCAACGGCTCCGGTGCCCATACCGGAAGCCAGGCCCAGACCTGCCCCACCTGCCACGGCTCCGGCCAGGTGCAGATGCGCCAGGGCTTCTTCGCGGTGCAGCAGCCCTGCCCCCACTGTCACGGTCGCGGCAAGATCATCAAGGATCCGTGCCGCAAGTGCCATGGGGAAGGGCGCTACCAGAAGACCAAGACCCTGTCGGTCAAGATCCCGGCCGGGGTCGATACCGGGGATCGCATCCGTCTCTCCGGCGAAGGGGAAGCGGGGGAAACCGGCGCATCGGCGGGGGATCTCTACGTACAGGTTCATGTGCGCGAGCACGAGATCTTCGTCCGTGACGGCAACGACCTCTACTGCGAAGTGCCCATCAGCTTCACCACGGCGGCGCTCGGCGGCGAGATTGAAGTGCCGACCCTGGATGGCCGGGTCAAGCTCAAGGTGACCCCGGAGACCCAGACCGGCAAGCTGTTCCGCCTGCGGGGCAAGGGCGTCAAGTCCGTGCGCTCCGGCCAGGTAGGGGATCTGATGTGCAAGGTGGTGATCGAGACTCCGGTCAAGCTGACCGAGACCCAGAAAGATCTGCTGCGCCAGCTGGACGACTCCTTCAGCGGCGCCGCTGCCAAGACCCACAAGCCGAAATCCGAAGGCTTCTTCGAAGGGGTGAAACGCTTCTTCGACGACCTGACCAAATAAACGCGACCCGCGTTACCCAAGCCGGCACGGATGTGCCGGCTTTTTTTTTGCCCGCCATCTGGCCTGGATCCCCCCTTATTGAGTGGATCCCGATGAGGGATCCTCCTCACAACTTCCGCCAATTCCCCCTGTACAAATGTTATCCCGCTCACACTCCTGCTGAAACGGTTTAGCTGGCATATTGAGTCAGCTAAAGCGGTTTAGCTATCCTCGGCTTGTCAACAACAACAGAGCCCGGACGGGCGACAGAAGACAGGTGAGGACGATGACGATGTTCAAGAGCAAGTTGGCGCTGGCCGTGGCGCTGGGATTGGGAATGAGCAGCCCGCTGTGGGCGGCGGATGGTGGTATCGAAGCCAGGCTGGCGGCGCTGGAGGCGCGGGTGCAGGCAGCCGAGGCGCGCGCCACCGCTGCCGAAGCGCGGGCCGATGAGGCCCAGAGCAAGGCGAGCGAAGCCCGCGAGACCGCCGCCGTGGCCAAGGCCCAGAGCGAGAAGGTGGACAAGCAGACTGCCGGTGCCCAGGGCTTCGAGTTCCACGGCTATGCCCGCTCGGGCCTGCTGGTGAACGGCAACGGCAACGGTGGCCGCGGCGGCCCCTACATCACCCCGGCCGGCTCGGTGGGCGGCGCCGTGGGTCGCCTTGGCAACGAGGATGACACCTACATGGAGGCCAACCTGCTGAAGACCCAGACCTTCGACGATGGCAGCTGGGCCCGCTACAAGCTGATGCTGGCGGACGGGGTGGAGACCAGCAACGACTGGACCGCCAGCGATTCCAGCCTCAACACCCGCCAGGTGTTTGCCGAAATCGGCGATCTGGCGAGCTTCAGCGGTCCTTTCCAGCACTCGGTGCTCTGGGCGGGCAAGCGCTTTGACCGGGACAACTTCGACATCCACTGGCTCGACTCGGACGTGGTCTTCCTGGCCGGCACCGGCGGCGGCGTCTACGACGTGCAGCTGGCCGACAGCTGGAAGGCAAACTTCTCCCTCTACGGGCGCGACTACGGCGACATCAGCGCGAGCGGTCTCTCCGACATCGAGAGCTACATCCTCACCATGAACAACCGCGTTGGCAACTGGCAGTGGATGCTGAACGGCCTCTCCGCCAAGGACAACGAGGCGCGCATCAATGACGGCGGCGCGGGCAGCGAAGCGGCGAACAAGGGGGCTCACACCCTGCTGGCCTACCACGCCGACAGCTTCTTTGGCATCAACCCCGGTTTCTCCAAGGCGGCGGTGCTGTATGGCCACGGTCTGGGTGCCGAGCTCAAGGGGCTGGGCTCCGACAGCGAGCTGCTGCCGGATGCCGATGCGGTGCGGGTCGCCGTGTTTGGCGCCACCGATCTTGCGCCGCGCTGGCGTGTGGCCCCGGCCCTGCTGGCCGAGCACAGCCAGGATCGTTACGTGAAAGGGGACGAGTACCGCTGGGTGACCCTCAATGGCCGCCTGGCCCAGGTGCTGAGCCAGAACGTCGAGCTGGTCTACGAGGCGACCTGGCAGTACATGGACCTCGATCCCAAGGGCTACAAGGGTCGTCAGGCGGTGAGCGGCGATTTCACCAAGCTCACCTTCGCGCCGACTTTCAAGGCGCAGACCGCCGGTTTCTTCGAGCGGCCCGAGCTTCGGGTGTTCGCCACCTGGATGGACTGGTCCTCCGAGCTCGACAACTACGCCAACTCCGATGCCATGGGCCAGAGCAACTTCACCGCCGGGGGCGAGTGGAACTTCGGCGTGCAGATGGAAACCTGGTTCTAGTTCGTTATCCCGATCACAAAAATGGCAGGCGGCCCCGGGATCTGTTGGTTAGCTAAAACGGTTTAGCTGATAATGCGGACCCAGAACCCGGGGCTGATCCCGGCAAATCCTGTGCAGCAGTGGAGTAGCAACAAGGTGACGAATCGTGTGTGGGTAATGGGGGATGCGGTAGTGGACTTGATCCCGGAAGGGGAGCAGCACTACCTCAAGTGTCCGGGTGGCGCACCGGCCAACGTGGCGGTGGGCGTTGCCCGGCTCGGCGGGGAGTCGGCCTTCATCGGCCGGGTCGGCGCGGATCCCTTCGGCCGCTTCATGGGGGAGACCCTGGCCAGGGAGGGGGTCGACATTCGCTACCTGATCCAGGATCCGGCCCATCGCACCAGCACGGTGCTGGTGGATCTCGATGAGGCGGGGGAGCGTAGCTTCACCTTCATGGTGCGCCCGAGCGCCGATCAGTTCCTGAGCCCCGCCGATCTGCCGGTCTTCCAGGCCGGGCAGTGGCTGCTGACCTGCTCCATTGCGCTCGCCAACGAGCCGGTGCGCAGCAGTTGCCTGCAAGCCATGGCGACCATCCGGGCCGTCGGGGGGCGGGTCTGCTTCGACCCCAACCTGAGGCCAGAGGTGTGGGGCAACCCTGCCGAGATGCTGCCCGTGGTGCGCGAGGCCATGGCCCTTGCAGACGTGGTCAAGCTCTCGGTGGAGGAGCTGCAACTGCTGAGCGGTCTGGACGATCTGGCGGCGGGGCTTGCCACTCTTTCAGGCCCGGCACTGGTGCTGGTGACCCGGGGGGCGGGGGGCGTGGTGGCCCGTCTGGGTGGCGAGTTGCTGGAGTGGGTGGGGCCCAAAGTGACGCCACTCGATACCACGGGGGCGGGGGACGCCTTCGTCGCCGGGCTGCTGGCGGCCTTGGCCGAACGGACCTCGCTGCCGACGCTGGCCGAGCTGCCCGCCATTCTGGCTCAGGCCCACGGCTGCGGGGCGCTCGCCACCACCGCCAAGGGGGCGATGACGGCACTGCCCACCCGCACCCGGCTGGATGAATTTTTGCGATCAGGCGCAGACGGCTGTTGATCTGCGGCTAGAAGCCCGGCTCGACAGCCCCTACTCTCATGTGATAAGGGCCCGCCAGCGTGGCGGGTCATAAGAGGAAGAATATGAATATCAGTGCGATAGCCCAGGATCTGGTGCCCCTGCTCGGGGGCAAGGAGAACATCGTCAGCGCCGCCCACTGCGCCACCCGGCTGCGGCTGGTGCTGGCGGACGACAGCAAGGTGAACAAGGCCGCCATCGACAAGCTGGAAGGGGTCAAGGGGTGCT
The DNA here is from genome assembly GCF_040907765.1 of Aeromonas sp. s9. Classification (NCBI taxonomy): domain Bacteria; kingdom Pseudomonadati; phylum Pseudomonadota; class Gammaproteobacteria; order Aeromonadales; family Aeromonadaceae; genus Aeromonas; species Aeromonas sp. s9. The sequence goes on along the minus strand of NZ_JBFOCK010000100.1, from coordinate 47,381 downwards.
TCAGCAACGCCGGCCAGATCCAGGTGATCTTCGGCACCGGCCTGGTCAACAAGGTCTATGCGGAGTTCGTCACCCTGACCGGGACCGGCACCGCCAGCAAGGCGGAGCTGACCGACATGGCGACGGCCAAGCTCAACGTGGCCCAGCGTCTGGCGCGGACCCTCTCCAACATCTTCGTACCCATCATTCCGGCCATCGTCGCCTCCGGCCTGCTGATGGGGCTGCTCGGCATGGTGCGCACCTACGGCTGGGTCAACGCCGACAGCGCCCTGTTCGTCATGCTCGACATGTTCAGCTCGGCAGCCTTCATCATCCTGCCGATCCTCATCGGTTTTACGGCGGCGCGCGAATTCGGCGGCAACCCCTATCTGGGGGCGACCCTCGGCGGCATTCTCACCCACCCGGCCCTGACCAACGCCTGGGGCGTGGCCGGGGGTTTCAAGACCATGGATTTCTTCGGCCTGGATGTCGCCATGATCGGCTACCAGGGCACCGTCTTCCCGGTGCTCCTGGCGGTCTGGTTCATGTCCCACCTGGAGAAGCAGCTGCGCAAGCGCATCCCTGACGCACTGGATCTCATCCTCACCCCGTTTTTGACCGTCATCATCACCGGCTTCGTGGCGCTGCTTTTCATCGGCCCCGCCGGACGGGTGCTGGGGGATGGCATCTCGTTCGGTCTGAGCGCCCTCTATGAGCAGGCAGGCTGGCTGGCGGGTCTGGTGTTTGGCGGGACTTATTCCCTTATCGTCATCACCGGCATCCACCACAGCTTCCACGCCATCGAGGCGGGGCTGCTGGCCAACCCTGCCATCGGCGTCAACTTCCTGCTGCCCATCTGGGCCATGGCCAACGTGGCCCAGGGTGGGGCTTGCCTCGCGGTCTACTTCAAGACCCGCGATGTGAAGATCAAGGCCATCACGGTGCCGGCGGCCATGTCCTGCCTGCTCGGCATCACCGAGGCGGCGATCTTCGGGGTCAACCTGCGCTACATCAAGCCCTTCCTGGCCGGTCTGTTCGGCGGGGCCTGCGGCGGCGCCTACGTGGTGGCGGCCAAGGTCGGCATGACGGCGGTGGGCCTGACCGGCATCCCGGGCATGGCCATCGTCCAGCCCATGAGCCTCATCCACTACGTCATCGGTCTGGTGATCGCCTTTGGCGCCGCTTTCGCTGCCTCCTACCTGCTCAAGTACAAGGTGGAGTGATGAAGGAAAGCCATCTCCTGAACCAGGTTGTCCGGTCCCTGCTGGCCGGACAGCTCAAGGCGGCGGCCGATCCCCATCGGCCCCGCTGGCATCTGGCAGCCCCGGTGGGGCTGCTCAACGATCCCAACGGCTTCATCGAGCACGACGGGCGCTACCATCTTTTCTACCAGTGGAACCCGCTCGGTTGCGAGCACCGCAACAAGGGCTGGGGGCATGTCACCTCCACCGATCTGCTGCACTGGCAGCACGAGCCGGTGGCGCTGCTGCCCACCGAGGCCTATGAGAGCCACGGCTGCTATTCGGGCTCGGCGGTGAGCGACGAGCAGGGGAGTCTGACCCTTATCTACACCGGCAACGTCAAATACCCGGACGGCAGCCGCACCGCCTACCAGTGTCTGGCCCGCGCCGACGGTGCGGGGGGCTTTGCCAAGCTGGGCCCTGTGCTGGACCTGCCCGCAGGCTACAGCGGCCATGTGCGCGACCCCAAGGTGTGGCACGACGGTCGGCAGTGGCTGATGGTGCTGGGGGCCCGCACCCTGGACGATCGGGGTGAGGTGCTGCTCTATCGCGGTGACACCCTGGATGCCTGGACGCTGGTGGGTTCCATCGCCGGCAGCGGGCGCGGCGGTCTCGGGGAGTTTGGCTATATGTGGGAGTGCCCGGACCTCTTCCCCCTGGGAGATCGCCATGTGCTGATCAGCTGCCCGCAGGGGATTGCCCCGCAGGGAGAGGATTATCGCAACCTCTACCAGTGCGGCTGGCTGGCGGGTGACTTCGACGGGACGCATTTCGCCCACGGGGCTTTCCATGAACTGGACCGGGGATTCGAGTTCTATGCCCCCCAGACTACCCAGGACAGCCAGGGGCGGCGCCTGCTGTTCGGTTGGCTGGGCTTGCCGGAGGAGAACGAGATGAGCCAGCCCACTCTCGAGCACGGCTGGATCCACCAGATGAGCTGCCCGCGGGAGCTGTTCTGGCAGGATGAGTGGCTCTGCCAGCGGCCGGTGGCTGAGCTGGGCGCCCTGAAAGGGGAGCAGACCCGCTTCGAGGGGGCGCCGGATGAGCTGCCTGCACTGGCCATCGACTCGGCCTGGCTCGATCTGGCGTTGTGCGGTGAAGGGCGCCTCGGGTTCGGGGCCGTGGTCGAGCTGTGCTGGCAGCCGGGGCGTCTTGTGCTGCGTCGCCAGAACTGGCAGAGCGGGGAGTGGGAGGAGCGAAGCGCCCCCTGGCTTGGGGGCAAGATCACCGTCTTGTGTGACCGCTCCAGCCTGGAGTGCTTCGTCGATGGCGGGCGCCAGAGCTTGTCGACCCGTTACTTCCCCGGCGAAAACCCAGTACTTTCCGCACGTTGCGGTGGTGATGGCAGCAAAATTTGCCTCGATCACTGGCCGCTGGCGACCTGCCTAGTACAATAGCCCGGTCTCAGTGTGCCGGGAGGTCAGGTGGAGAAGAAGAAACGGATCACGATTGCCCAGATAGCCACGCTTGCGGGGGTCTCCAAGGCCACCGCCAGTCTGGTGCTCAACGGCAAGAGTGCGGAATACCGCATCGCCGACGATACCCGCAAGCGGATCCAGGCGGTGGCGGACGAGTGCCACTATCAGCCGAGCATCCACGCCCGCTCCCTGCGGGAGGTGCGCAGCTACACCTGGGGGCTGGTGATCCCCGACCTCACCAACTTCGGCTTCGCCAGCATCGCCCGTGCCCTGGAGGCCCGCTGTCGGGAGGCGGGGATCCAGCTGCTCATCGCCTGCTCCGAGGATGATCCCACCCTGGAGCAGCGGGTGGTGGACAACCTCATCAGCCGTCAGGTGGATGGCCTCATCGTCGCCTCCAGCGGCCACAGTGACGACATCTATGCCCGCATCCACGACCGCTTGCCGGTGGTGCAGCTCGACCGCCACATCGGTGAGTCGCGCCTGCCCATGGTGATCTCGGACGCCTGCAAGGCTACCGCCGAGCTGGTGCAGGATATGGCCGAGGATTGCGGGGAGGAGATCTACTACTTCGGCGGTCTGCTGGATCTCTCCCCCAGCCGCCACCGGCTGGCGGGTTACGAGCTCGGATTGCACCGGGCCGGGCTGGAGGCCACTTCAGACCGGGTCCGCCACCGTGACTACCAGCCGAGCTCGGGCTATCAGCTGATGTCTGAGCTGGTGGACGAACTCGGGGCACCGCCGAAGGGGCTTTTTACCGCCTCTTTCACCCTGCTGGAGGGGGTGCTGCGCTACCTCAACGAGGCGGAACTGATGGAGACCGGCATGCGCCTGTGTACCTTCGACGATCACGATCTGCTCGACTGCATCCCCATGCGCATCGATTCCGTGGCCCAGGATTGCCCGGCCCTGGCCCGGGCCGCCTTCGAGATGATGCAGCAACTCATCGCGGGCAATCCCCCTGCCCAGACCGCCCAGGTCATTAACCCCAGGGTGCGCTGGCGCAGCCGCCGCTAGGCACACGGCTTCCCTTTCCTGTGAAAAGCCCCGCCGGGTCCGGCGGGGCTTTTTGTGCTGCGTCTGGTATGAGGGCGTCAATCGGTGATGCTGGCCCGCCAGAAGATCTGCTTGATGTGAGGGTGCTCCCCGAGCGTGTTCATCAGGGCATCGAGCTTGGTGCCATCGATGGCGGTGGCGAGCAGCGCCGCCGAGATCTCGAGATCCTGATCGCCGAAGGGGGTGATGTCGAGCTCGCTCAGGGGGTAGTGGGCCTGCTCCAGCATCTGCTCGAGCCAGGGCAGTACCTCCTTCTGGTGAGCGCGGCCGATGAGAGCGGTCACGTGATAGGTCACTTCGGTGTCCATGTTGTCCACCGGGTCACGGTTTATCTGGTTGACCAGGGGACGCAGCAGGGTGTTGGCGGCCAGCACGAAGAGGGCGCCGAGGATGGCCTCCAGGGCGAACCCGGCGCCGCAGGCGGCCCCGACCGCGGCCACGCCCCACAGGGTGGCCGCTGTGTTGATGCCCCGGATGTTGCCGGATTCCCGCATGATGACGCCGGCGCCGAGAAAACCGATGCCGGAGACGATGTAGGCCACCACGTGGACGACCCCGTAACTGCCGCCATGCAGGTCATAGATGCGCTGGGCCAGGTTGACGAACAGGGCCGCCCCCACGGCGACCAGCACGTTGGTGCGAAGGCCGGCGGTGCGCTGGCGGTACTGGCGCTCCAGGCCGACCAGGCTGCCCAGCACGAAGGCGAGCAGCAGGCTGGCCAGGGTGTCGAGCAGGGCGAGAAAATCGAGTTGTTGCCACATTCTCATGAAGGGTCTCCTTCTGGGGATGCCGACCAGCCTGCTCCCCCGGGTTGCGTGAGAGACGGGGGGCAAGGTCGACATCGTGGTGAATGCAAGGGCGCGACCCGCCTCCTGACGGAGCGGGATGGCGCAGAACAGGGTACAGGCCCTTCACGGTTGCCCGGGAAGGACCCGCCTCATTCGAGGGTCAATGCCTGGTGGCGTCGTCCCCGGCGCGGGGGCGCAGTTCCCAGCGTACCGGGTGGACAGCCCCGACCTGGTGGATGAACTGCACCAGATAGCGGCGCTGGGGCGGCGTGCAGTAGAGGCTCAGCACCAGCACGCGGCCTTCACCGCGCCCGGGCTGCATGGACTGCAGGGGACTGAGTCCGGCCGGTTGCAGGGTGTGGCTCACCGCCGCCAGCACCTGCTCCATGTCGGCTCTGTCTTCGCAGCGGATGTGCAGCCGATAGAGGTGCTGACGCCGTCTGCCACGTTGCCAGAGTGGTCGCAGGCCCCGTCCCAGTCTGCTCAGCAGGGAAGGGGATTTGTCAGCGACAGGGTTGTTTGAAATCAAGCGCATAGCAGCCTCCTTTTGGGAAGCAGAAACTATGCAGGCAAGGTGTCGGGGGATGAGTCCGCGTCACCTGACGTCAAGTGTGAAAAGCGGGGAAAAGAGGGATCCACTTCTCGCAGGGTGGCGAGTCGCGGCAGAGAAAAACCTGCGGCTAGCTCGCGACCAGGGTGCCGACGACGAGGGTCGGCGTGCGTCTGTCACTTGATGAGTTGCCCACCGATGGTCTCCGCTAGTGATAAAGAGGCGACATGGTAGCCGATACGGCGGCCTGGGTAAACCCCGAGCCCTTGATAGCAACATGTTGAAACATAATAAAAAAGAGATGAAAGCGCCGGTGAAGGGAGCCCTTTTCCCTTCACCGGCGGGCCCTTGGGGGGTTACCGGGTCTTGTCGATGCCCAGGTATTTGAGCATCAGTTTTTCATAGATGGGTTCGGTGTCGCCCACCTGCATCTTGTGCAGGAAATACTTCTCGAACGCTATCTTGGCCAGGTGGACCCACTTCCCTTTCTTGAACCAGGCGACGTTGCGCGGCGGGATCTGCGGCATGGCCACGAAGGCGGCCCCTGTGTCCCCCATGTCCGCCAGACAGATGGCATTCCACACCGCCCGGGTGACCGGGGGCTGGCCGTCCAGCTCCGCCTTGATGTTGTGGCTTAAGGTGCGCACCATGGCCTCGATCATGTAGCCGGTCTTGGGCACCCCGGTCGGGACCGGCGTCTTGTGCTGGGGCGGGATGGCGATGCAGACCCCGGCGGCGTAAATCTGCGGGAAGACAGGGTTGCGCTGGTGTTCGTCGACGATGACGAACCCGCGGGGATTGACCAGCCCCTCGAGGCCCCGCAGGGGGCTGATGCCGGCGAAGGCGGGCAGCATCATGGCATGCTTGTAGGGGAGGCTGTGGGTGCGCTTGACGTTGCCATCTTCATCCAGCTCCTCCACCGTCATCACCCCATCCCTGGCCGCCACGGTGCGGGCATTGCAGATCCATTGCATGTCGCGCATGCGCAGCTCGCTCTCCAGCATGCCCTTGGAATCCCCCACGCCGTTGAGGCCGAGGTGACCGATGTAGGGTTCGCTGGTGACGAAGGTCATGGGCACGTCCTTTCTCACCTTCTTGTCGCGCAGGTGGCGATCGAGGATGAAGGCGTATTCGTAGGCCGGGCCGAAGCAGGAGGCGCCGGGCATGGCACCGACGATCACCGGACCCGGTTCGTCGAGCAGCCCGTTGACACTGTGCAGGCACTCCTCTGCGTGGGAGAGGGTGCAGACGCTGGCGGTGCCGCCCGCCGTCGGGCCCGCTCCCTGCACCTCTTCAAAGGCGAGTGCGGGGCCGGTGCAGAGCACCAGAAAGTCGTAGTGCAGGTGCTGGCCATCGGAGAGGCGGATCTGCTGTTCGAGGGGTTGCAACCCGGTCAGGGCGGCGTGGATGAAGCGGATCCCCTTCTTCTTCACATGAGGCTCTATGGGGAGGGAGATATCCTTGCGCTCTCGCCACCGGACCGCAATCCACGGGTTCGAAGGGTTGAATTCAAAGTCGGGTTTGTCGTTCACCAGGATGACGTCGTGCTGCTTGCCGAGTTCGGCCTTGAGCTCGTAGGCGGCCGACATGCCCCCCAACCCTGCCCCGATGATGATGATGGTTGCCATAATGAGCCTCCGCTCTATTACACGGCTCCTGTGAGCCAATATGTCCGCCTGCCTACTTGAGCCCCATTCGCCTGAGCACGGCGGCGGCGGGACAGACCCCGGTGAACGCGCTCTGGATCAGGTTGACCCCGACAAAGACGCTCAACCAGACAAAGCCCGGGTGGACCCAGGCCGTGAGTAGCAGCGACAGCAGCAACATGCCACCCGCGACCACTCTGACTCCGTTATCGATGGTCATTTCTCGTCTCCTTTTTTGTTTAGTGATTGCTAATTTAGCGTTGTTTTATACAATAGAACAAATATCAGCAATTGCTAATTTAATCTTATGAGCCACTTCGACGAGATGAACCGACATGCGACTGCCGCCGCCGGCCTGCTCAAGGCGCTGGCTCATCCCGAACGCCTGATGGTGCTCTGCCAGCTGGTGGAAGGGGAGAAGGGGGTCGGGGAGCTGCTGGCCCACAGCCAGCTCGGGCAGTCGGCCTTCTCCCAGCAACTGTCGGTATTGAAGCGCCAGGGCCTTGTCCGTTCGCGCAAAGTCTCCCAGCAGATCTACTACTCCCTGGTGAGCGAGGCGGCGGCCGATGTGCTGGCGGCGCTGCAAACCCATTTTTGTCACTCAGATGAGGAAATTCGATGATGGAAAGCCAATGGCTGCTCTCGTTGGGGGGCGGCATGCTGGCGGGGCTCTCGGCCCTGATCCTGATGTTGTTCAACGGCCGGGTGGCCGGGATCAGCGGCATTCTGGCCGGTGCAATGCAGTACAAAACCCCCTGGCGGGTGCTGTTTCTGCTGGGATTGGGACTGGGGGCCTGGCTGGCGCTGACCCTGGGTTGGGCCACCATGCCCGCCTTTGATGCCTTGCCCGGCTGGCCCGTGGTGCTGCTGGCCGGCCTGCTGGTGGGCATCGGCACCCGTCTTGGCAATGGCTGCACCAGCGGTCACGGCATCTGCGGCATGGGGCGGCTGTCGACGCGCTCCGTGGTGGCGACGCTCACCTTTATGGGGATGGGCGTGGCGACCGTGTTCTTTACTCACCACATGTTTTGACGGGTTGATTGCCATGAAATTGCTGACAAGTGTGTTTGCGGGTCTGTTGTTCGGGCTGGGAATGGCCCTCTCCGGGATGATGGATCCGGCGCGGGTCACCGGGTTTCTCGATCTGGCCGGTGCCTGGGATCCCAGCCTGGCCTTCGTGATGGGGGGGGCCCTGGCTGTCTTCATGCCGGGCTACTTCCTGCTGGTGAAGCCCCGTCGTCTGAGCCTGCTGGGGGAACCCATGGCCCGGGTTCCCGCTCCCGTGCTGGATCGCCGCCTGATTGGCGGGGCTGCGCTGTTTGGTATCGGTTGGGGCCTGGTCGGCATCTGTCCAGGGCCTGCCTTGAGTCTCATTTCCAGCGGACAGCCCATGATATTGTTGTTCATCGGGGCCATGGCGGCCGGGATCCTGCTGGTGGACAAGGTCTGGAACAGGGTGCTGGAGAAGGCTCGCCAGCCCCGTACTGCCTGAGTTTTCAAGGTGCCCATGAGCCAGGGAAGGAGAATCATGATGAACACAATCCGGTTGCTGGTGACCACCCTGCTGGTCATGACATCCACCCTGGTGGCGGCCGAGGAGGCCAAGGGGCCGCTGACGCTGACCCCGCAGCGCGTCACCGACTGGCTCACCCTGAGCGGTACCGTGAGCGCCATTCATCAGGGGACGGTCGCGGCCCAGACCAGCGGCCGCGTCTCCCGCATGCTGGTGGATGTGAACGACGAGGTACAGGCCGGGCAGCCCCTGCTCGAGATAAGCGGCAAGGAGCAGTCTGCCGCCGTGACCGGCGCCGAGGCGCGGGTGGCCAGGGCCCAGGCCCAGCAGGTGGAGGCCGAGCGCCAGCTCACCCGTTATCAGGCCCTCATCGCCAAGGGGGTGATCACCCGGGCCCAGCTCGACAACGCCCAGGCTACGGATCGGGCCGCCCGCGCCGAGGTCAATGCTGCCGAGGCCGCCCTCATCCAGGCCCGGGAAGCCTACGGCTATACCCGTATCCTCGCCCCCTACGCCGGGGTGGTGACCAGGCGGCTGGTGGAGCTGGGGGAGACGGTGGCCCCCGGTACGCCGCTGCTCTCCGGTTTCTCCCTGGGCGAGCTGAGGGTGGAGCTGGAGCTGCCCCAGTCCGTGCTGGCTCTCGCCGGCCAGCCGTCGGATGTGCAGGTGCTGTTGCCCGGTGGCAAGGCCGTGACTCCCGTCAAGCTGACCCGCTTCAACTACGCCGACAGCCAGAGCCACAGTTTCCGGCTGCGCCTCGATCTGCCGCCGAACACGACAGGGGTGCTGCCCGGCATGTGGCTCAAGGTGCAGCTCAAACAGGGTGAGCGTCAGGTGTTGCAAGTGCCGGAGCCCGCCCTGCTGCGGCAGGGGGAGTTCAACGGCGTCTACCTCAAAGAAGGGGAAGGATGGGCCCTGACCCCGGTGCGGGTCGGCCACTGCGAGGCTGGGCTGTGCGAGGTCCTGGCGGGTCTCAAGGGCGGTGACACCCTGGCCCCCGATGCCTGGAGCCGTCAACAGGAGGTGCCCCATGAGTAGCGAGCTGAACGACAACCATGGCCGCCTGGGGCCGGCGGGTCGGCTGGCGGCCCTGTTTCAGGGCTCGGCCATCACCCCGCTGCTGGCGCTGGTGGGGCTCTTGCTCGGCCTCTTTGCCGTGCTGGTGACCCCCAAGGAGGAGGAGCCCCAGATCGATGTCACCTTCGCCGACGTCTACATTCCCTTCCCGGGGGCCAGCCCGGCAGAGGTGGAATCCCTCGTCACCACCCCTGCCGAGCAGGTGGTCTCCCAGATAAAGGGGATAGATACCCTCTACTCCTTCTCCCAACCCGATGGTGCCCTGCTGGTGGTGGTGTTCAAGGTAGGCGTGAGCCGGGAGCAGGCCATCGTGGATCTCAACAACCAGCTTGACTCCAACCGCGACTGGTTGCCACAGGGGATCGGAGTCGGTCAGCCACTGGTAAAACCCCGGGGGATCGATGATGTGCCCATCGTCAGTCTGACCCTCTGGAGCAAGCAACTGGGGGCCCCCGATCTGACCCGGGTTGCCCATGAGCTGGAGACCGAACTCAAGCGCATTCCCGGTACCCGCGATATCTACACGCTGGGCAGCCAGAGCGCCGTGCTGCGGGTGATGCCGGATCCGGCGGCCCTCAGCGCCCATGGCATCAGCTGGGGCGAGCTGAGCCAGCGTCTCTCGGCCGCCAATCAGGTGGGCAGCGAGCAGACCGTGGTGCAGGACAACCGGGAGATCAAGGTGCAGGTGGGGCAGTTCCTGCAAAGCGAGCAGGAGGCTCGAGAACTGGTGGTGGGGTTGCACGACGGCAAGCCCGTCTATCTCGGTGAGGTGGCCCGGGTGGCGCTTGGGGAAGAGACCCCGGTCCAGCGCAGCTGGATGGGGCAGGGGGATCGCAGTTATCCGGCGGTGACCCTGGCCATCGGCAAGCAGCCGGGGCAGAACGCGGTGGAGGTGGCCAAGCGGGTGGAGGCACGGGTCGAGAGCCTCAGAAACCGGCTCATCCCGGCTGGCGTCGAGGTGACGGTGACCCGTGACTACGGCGTCACCGCCGAGACCAAATCCAACACCCTCATCGGCAAGCTCATCTTTGCCACCACGGCGGTGGTATTGCTGGTGCTGGTGAGCATGGGGTGGCGCGAGGCGCTGGTGGTGGGGGTCGCCATCGTCATCACCCTGGCACTGACCCTCTTTGCCAGCTGGGCGTGGGGCTTTACCCTCAACCGGGTGTCCCTCTTTGCGCTGATCTTCTCCATCGGCATCCTGGTGGATGACGCCATCGTCGTGGTGGAGAACATCCACCGCCATCGCGGCCTGGGCAAGGGTTCCCTCAAGGATCTCATTCCGGGCGCGGTGGACGAGGTGGGGGGGCCGACCATACTGGCGACCCTGACCGTCATCGCGGCCCTGCTGCCCATGGCCTTCGTCAGCGGCCTGATGGGCCCCTACATGAGCCCCATCCCCATCAATGCCAGCATGGGGATGCTCATCTCCCTGCTGGTGGCCTTCATCTTCTCCCCCTGGCTGGCCAATCACCTGCTCAAGCGCGAGGGGCATGTCGCCCACGGGGAGGCCAAGGCCGGGCTCTTTCACCGGCTGATGACCCCCTTCCTGATGGGGGCGGGTGCCAAAAGAGCGAGACACAAGCTCTGGCTGGCCATCCTGCTGCTGGTGGCGGGGGCGGCTGCCATGCCGGTGGTGCAGTGGGTGGTGCTCAAGATGCTCCCCTTTGACAACAAGTCGGAATTCCAGCTGGTGCTCGACATGCCGGAGGGGGCGACCCTGGAGCAGACCGAGCGCACCCTGCTGGCGGTGGGTCGGGAGCTTGCCAGGGTGCCCGAGGTGAAGGATTACCAGATCTACGCCGGCACCGCCGCCCCCATCAATTTCAACGGGCTGGTGCGCCACTACTTCATCCGCAGCGGCGCCAACGTGGGGGACATCCAGGTCAATCTGGTGGACAAGCATGAACGGGATCGCAGCAGTCACGAGATTGCCCGGTCGGTGCGTGCGCCCTTGCAGGCCATCTCCAGTGCGACAGGGGGCAACCTCAAGGTAGTGGAGGTGCCCCCGGGACCGCCTGTCTGGTCACCCATCGTCGCGGAAGTGTATGGCCCGACGCAGGCCGCCCGTGAAGCCGCTGCCCGCGCCGTACAGGCCCGCTTTGTGGCCACGGCGGATCTGGTGGACGTGGACATCTATCTGACCGACCCCCAGCCCAAGTGGCGGCTGGTGGTGGATCGCGCCCAGGCGGCCCTGCTCGGGGTCGATCTCGGGGATCTGGTGAACACCCTCAATGGCGGGGTGGGTTATCAGAATGCGAGCTGGCTGCAAGGGCAAGGCGCCAAGTATCCGGTACCGATCCGCATCGAGCTCGCCCCCGGTGACAAGCGGGATCTGACCGGCATCCTGGCTCTCAAGGTACGCAGCCAGAGCGGCCAGCTGGTGCGGGTCTCCGAGCTGGTGAGCCGTCGTGACGAGGTGGCCCCCAGCTACCTCATGCACAAGAACATGCAGCCCATGGTGATGGTGGTGGCTGACATGGGCGGCCATACCGACAGCCCGCTCTACGGCATGTTTGCCGCCGGTGCCGACATCTCGCTGCCACAGTATTACGTGCATCAGCCCGACAAGCTGGGGGAGGTGGCGCTCTTGTGGGACGGGGAGTGGAAGATAACCTACGAGACCTTCCGCGACATGGGGCTGGCCTACGGGGTGGGGATGATCCTCATCTACCTGCTGGTGGTGGCCCAGTTCCGCTCCTATCTGGTGCCGCTCATCATCATGGCCCCCATTCCGCTCACCCTCATCGGGGTGATGCCGGGTCACGCCCTGCTGGGGGCGCAGTTTACCGCCACCTCGATGATCGGGATGATTGCGCTGGCCGGGATCATCGTGCGCAACAGCATCCTGCTGGTGGATTTCATCGAGCAGCAGCGGGCGAGTGGCATGGCGTTCGAGCAGGCGGTGATCGAGGCGGCGCAGGTGCGAGCCAAACCCATCATGCTGACGGCGCTGGCGGCCATGATAGGGGCGCTTTTCATCCTGGATGACCCCATCTTCAATGGCCTCGCCATCAGCCTGATCTTCGGGATCCTGGTTTCCACCCTGCTCACCCTGGTGGTGATCCCGCTGCTCTACTACAGCCTGCTTGTGCGCCGAAGTCAGAGGTAAACACAGGGGGCCAATGCCCCCTGTTTTCTGGCATCACACCGCCTCGCGGGCATCGCAGGTTTTCATCAGGGGGAAATAACGGCGATCCGCCTGGCTCATGTGACCCACGACCAGCTCCTGGATGATGAAGTTGAGCAGGGCGTCGTTGCCAAGGGTGCCCGCCTGTGCGGCCGCCATCAGCTGACCGGCTTTTTTCAGCAGATGCTGGTGCTCCTGGCGATGGGCCGCCAGCTCCTCATAGCCATATTGCGCGAGGACCTGCTCTTCGAGGAGGAAGTGCTGGCGCGCCATCTCGAATATCTGCGCCATGTCTGCCAGCAAGGCATCCGGATGGATGCCGGGATCCTGCATGTGCTCGAGCAAGCGGTTGGCCAGCAGGTAGAGCTGGCGGTGGTCCGCATCGATGCGGGGGTGGCCGCATGCGTGGGCGGGCTGCCATTGCAGGGTGCCGGGGAGGGGATCCTGCCCGGAGGAAAACAGGCAGACCCTGCCCCGGCCATGGTGCTTGGCTTGATACATGGCCTGATCGGCGTGGTGCATCAGGGTCTTGGGGTCGATGCCGTGATCCGGATAGAGGGCGACCCCTATGCTGCCGGAGATGCGCAGCGCCTGCTGCTCAAGCTGGAAGGGGTGATGCAGGCAGTGGTGCAGCTTGTCGGCGACCGCGAGGGCCGAGGCATCCGTATCGGGCAGCATGATCACGAATTCGTCCCCCCCAAGGCGTGCCACCAGATCTTCTTCCCTGACGCACTCCCCCATGCGCTCGGCCACCAGCTTGAGCAGCAGGTCGCCGGTTTCGTGGCCGAAGGTGTCATTGATGGGCTTGAAGTGGTCGAGATCGATGAAGACCAGGGCCAGGGGCTGCTGGGGAGCCTGCTCCAGGGTCTCCTTGAGCCGCTGTTGCAGCAGGCGGCGGTTGGCCAGGCCGGTGAGGGGGTCATAGAAGGCGAGGCGGCGCATCATCTCCTCCCGGGCCGAACGTTCGGTGACATCCCGGGTCACCCCCAAAATGGCGTCCGGTCTTGTGCTGGCGCTGCCATGCAAGGTGGTGACCGTCTCGATGGCCACCAGATGACCTTGCTTGTGGCGCAGCTGGGAGTGGATGACGCACCGGGTCTGCCCATGATCCCCCCGTTGCCAGGCCTCGAGGGAGGCGGTGATGCCGTCGCGAAGCTGTTTCCAGGACTCATCGGGGAGCAGCTGGCGCAGGGAGAGGGCAAAGAGTTCGGCGGGCTCATAGCCGCTCAGGGATGCGATGGCGGGGCTGATGTAACGAAAACGCAGGCTGTCGGTGTCCATGGTCCAGATCACGTCGCCGCTGTTCTCCGCCACGAAGCGGTAGTGCTGCTCGCGCTGGGCCAGTTCCCGGGTGAGCCGCTGTCGGTCACTGGCCTCTTCCCGCAGACGCAGATAGAGGTGCAGGAAGACGCCGAGCAGGGCCAGCAGGGAGAAGGAGATCAGCATGGCGATGGCCACGCTCCTGTCGAGCAGTTGGCGCTGCTGGCGAAGGCTCGCCTGGGTACTGTTGTAGAGGAAGGGGGTGAGGTTGGGCACCGCCTTGATCATCCCGGCCTCCTGGTAGGTGCGGGCGATCTGCTGCCAGCGATCCTGCTGCATGTAGCCGGGCTCGATGATGTCGGGCTGCATCAGGGCCCGGGTTTCACGGGCCTCGAAGGCGAGCGCCTCGCGCCCGGCCCCGCTGGGGTAGTGCTCCAGGATCAGGTTGATCATCTCCTCGGGATGATCCATGGCATAGCGCCACCCCTTGAGGCTGGCCTGCAAGAAGCGCTGGACCCGCTCCTGCTGGTTGATGACCTCACTCTCCGAGGTGAAGAGGTTGTCTCCGTAGAAGTCGTACCCGATGTCGCGGGGGCTGAACACCCGGTAGGGAATGCCCTGTTGCTGCAGGGTGAAGGGCTCGGTTGTGCTGTAGGCACTGATGGCGTCCGCCTGGCCCCTCAGCAGTGCCTGTACCCCCCGCTCGTAGGGCAGGGTCTCCCACTGCCGGCTGCGAGTGTAGCGATGCAGGTAGGTGAGCAGCTCGTTGGAGCCGGGTTCGAGCATCAGCCGCTTGTTGGCCAGATCGCCCGGAGTCTGGATATCCGGCCGCTCCAGGGTGATGAGCATCAGGGGGGAGTGCTGCAACATGGCGGCGAGCACCACCACAGGGCGACCTGCTGCCCGGGCCAGCAGCAGATCGCTGCCGCGGATGCCGAACTGGGCGCGACCCGTGGTGACTTCATTGATGACGTCGGTGCCCGGCCCCGCCTCCCGCAGGGTGACCTGCAGACCGGCCTCACGGTAGAACCCCTTGGCGATGGCGGCGTAGTAACCGGCAAACTGGAACTGGTGCTGCCAGGGAAGTTGCAGGATGACGCGCTCATCCGCCCTGAGGGGAGCCGTGGTCAGGGTGGCAATCATCACCCAGAAGGGCAGAAGCCAGCGTACAGGCTGGCGAGATGCATCGGACTCCGTCATACCGCTGTTCTCTCGGGAGGTGCTCTTCTGGCTAGAGTCAAACAATTTCCTGTTATTCGCAAGGGGAGCAAGCCCCAATAAGATGGGGCGCGGGAGGCATTAAAAGTCATTTTTGTGTCATTCATCACGTCAATGGGCGTCACGGCTCATTTTGAAACCTTGTCGACTCGTCACCGGCCCGGTGAAAAGGGCATTAGGTGTCATTCCAGGAAGGATGGCTGCCGCCTCTCTTCTCGCCTGTTAATGATAAACTGCGTGTTTTCGGCAATTCCCTCTTGTCTTCTCCTGTCGTATCAGAAGTTGATGCTCTTGTCCGTATCGGGTGTCGACCTGTGGCGGTCGGGGGACGCCTTCCTCCGTTCAGGGTGGTATGGTAGTCATCCGTTTCCTGTTTTCCGAGAAGGTCCTGTCATGTCTTCCTTGCGCCTGCTGCTCTCCGACTCCCACGATCCCCTGTTCAACCTCGCGGTGGAGGAGTGCATCTTTCGCCAGATGGACCCGGCCCAGCGGGTGCTGTTCCTGTGGCGCAACGACAATACGGTGGTGATAGGCCGGGCCCAGAACCCCTGGAAGGAGTGCAACACCCGCCGCATGGAAGAGGACGGGGTGACCCTGGCCCGGCGCAGCAGCGGGGGCGGCGCCGTGTTCCACGACCTTGGCAACAGCTGTTTCACCTTCATGGCGGGCAAGCCCGGCTATGACAAGAGCGTCTCCACCGCCATCGTCATTGATGCCCTCGCCAGACTCGGCGTGAGTGCTTTTGCCTCCGGGCGCAACGACCTGCTGGTGGCGACCCCGGACGGGGATCGCAAGGTGTCGGGTTCGGCCTACCGGGAGACCCATGATCGCGGCTTTCACCACGGTACCCTGCTGCTGGACGCCGATCTCGGCCGCCTCGCCCACTACCTCAATCCCGACCCCAAGAAGCTGGCGGCCAAGGGCATCAGCTCGGTGAGAAGCCGGGTGGCGAACCTTGGCGAGCTGTTGCCTGGCCTGGGTCATGAGCAGGTGGTGCAGGCCCTGTGCGACGCCTTCTTTGCCCATTACGGTGAGGTGGTGCCGCCCGAGCACATCTCCCCCGAGCGGATGCCCGACCTGCCCGGCTTTGCCGAGACTTTTGCCCGCCAACGCAGCTGGGAGTGGAACTTCGGCCATGCTCCCGCCTTCAGCCACCTGCTGGAGGAGCGCTTCCCCTGGGGCGGGGTCGAGCTTCATTTCGACGTGGAGAAGGGGGTGATAGGAAGGGCACAGATCTTCAGTGACACCCTGGACCCTGCGCCCCTGGATGACCTGGCCGCACGCCTGCCCGGGGTGGCCTATCGTCCCGAGGCCATCGACGCGTTGCTGCGTCAGTGGCGGGCGACGTTTTCGGCCAACTCCGAGCTGGAAGGATTCTCGGCATGGCTGCTGACCGCCCTGCGCTGACCTTGCCCATGACCAGGATCACAAGATGAACAGGGGAAAAGAGGGGAGAGGGGGCGCGGCGCCCATCAGGGCGCCAACATGACAAAAAGTAGGGCAGACCATTAGTTATTGTCTCTGTTGATAGAGGTGTCACTGGAGTATAAAAACCGCACCTCAGCAGTATCAATGGTATAAAAATGAATCACTTGGTCTATCTGAAAGATGAGGGCGTCAACGCCGTCTCCCCCGAATTCGCCCGCCGTGTTGCCACCGTCAAAGCCCACTTTTTCTCACGCAACCCCGACCTCTGGCCGGTGTTTCGCGAGCCCGGCTTTGCCACCCTCAACGAATTTCGCGCCCGTGGACTGGCGCCGGATGCGCGGCTCAATGCCTGGCCCGATGGCCGAGCCCGCCTGGCCGATCTCTGCGAAACCATGCCGGTGCCAGCCACCATGCGCACGCCGGGGGAGCCCATGGCGGAGCTGCTGTTTGCCGGCGCCCTGTCAAAGGATTGGGAAAACCCCTCCAGCGTCGAGAACGTCATCACCATGTCGGCGGATCCCGCCATCTATGGCGCCCAGATGGGCATATTGGCCAACCCCAACCTGGTCTACTCCGAATACGCCGGGGTGGCGGAGGAGCTGGAGAAGAAGGTGGTGCGCCAGATAGCGCTGCTGGCGGGTTACGACCCGGGCCGCGCCACCGGCATCTTCACCCAGGGGGGGACGTTTTGTAACCTCTACGGCTACCTGCTCGGCATCCGCAAGAGCCTGCCACAGGCCAAGCACAAGGGGCTAGGCCACTATCAGGATTACCGCATCATCAACTCCCAGGGCGGTCACTACTCCAACATCACCAACCTCTCCCTGCTCGGGGTGGACATCGAGAACAAGACCATCCGCATCCAGGTCGGCGAGAACAACGACATCGATCTCGACCACCTCGAGCGTACCCTGACCGCCTGCTTCGCCCTTCATCACGTGGTGCCCACCATCATGCTGACCATGGGCACCACCGACACCTTCGGGGTGGATAGGGTCAAACCCGTGGTCGAGCTGCGGGATCGCCTCTGCGAGCGCTTCGAGGTGGCGGTCAGGCCCCACATCCACGTGGACGCCGCCATCGGCTGGTCGATGATCTTCTTCCTGGATTACGACTTTGCCGCCAACCCGCTCGCCATCAACGCCGCCACCCTGGCGGGGATCGAGCGCAACGTGAGCCGCTTCGCCGAGCTCAGATATGCCGATTCGTTCACCGTGGACTTCCAGAAGTGGGGCTATGTGCCCTACACCTCCAGCCTGGTGATGATCAAGGAGCAGAGCGATCTCAAGGCGATGGAGAACGACCCGGAGAACTTCTCCTACTTTGAGCGGGACATTCAGGGTCAGACCCACCTGCAGTCCACCATCGAGTGCTCCCGCGGGGCGAGCGGCCTGTTCGGTGCCTATGCGGCCCTCAACTACCTGGGGGTGGAGGGCTATCGCACCGTGCTGGCCCACTGCCTGCAAAACGCCAACTACTTCCGCTTCCGGTTAAGCCAGCTCGGCAACGTCAAGCTGGTGGCCCAGGAGAACCAGGGGCCCAGTGTCGGCTTCAAGATCTACAACCCCGAGTGGGTACAGGACCCCGAGGCGGAGTTCGCCTTCGAGCTGGCCCGCAGCCCGGATGCGGCCTACAAGGCGCGGCTGGCCCGCAACACCGAGTATCACCGCAGCCTGTTCAAGGGACGCGGCAAGGTAGGGCTCTACACCAACTGGGTGGAGGCGGTGGCGCACTCGGAATACGACGAGCGCGGCAAGTATTCCTACATCGCCGGCGAGAAGGCGGTCTTTATGAACCCCGCCTGCGGCCGCGAACAGATCGACGCCTTTATCGCGCATATTCGTGGCTGAAATAGCCACATGTTGTGATGTCATAAATAAAGACGGCGGGATGATCCCGCCGTCTTTTATTGAAATGACTCCGCTTACTGTTTCTGGATGGCGGTCACGGTGAGCTTGCCGGCCGGATTCTCGGCATGAAAGCGCACCGCATCCCCCACCTTCAGATCCTTGAGCAGGGCCGGATCGGCCACTCGAAACACCATGGTCATGGGGGGCATCTTGAGGTTGGTGATCGCTTCGTGCCTGATCCCCAGCTTGCCATTCGCGGCATCAAGGTGGGTGATGGTCCCCTTGATCAGCGTCTGCTCGGTTTGCATGGCGGCCATGTCGTGACCCTCATGGTTCATTCCCTCCATTTGCGCTTGGTGGTTCATCATCTCCTCGGCCTGCAGGCCGGTGTGGGTGGCAAGGCCTAGCAGCAGGGTCAGGGTCAGCGTCTTGTAGTTCATGGTGTTTCCTCGTCGTTGATTCAGATTCTTGGTTGTCAAAAAGGGCGCTGCCACCGGGTTAGCCGGCGGGTTGGTGCTCGGTCGTGCTCAGGTGCCGGCTGCGCCACAGGTAGTAGGCGGCGGGCAGCACCAGGAGGGTCAGACCTAAGGCGCTCACCATGCCGCCAATCATGGGGGCGGCGATGCGCTGCATCACCTCGGAGCCGGTGCCGTGGCTCCACATGATGGGCAACAGGCCAGCGATAATGGTCACCACCGTCATCATCTTGGGGCGCAGGCGCAGGGCGGCGCCGTGGATCACCGCCCGGTGCAGGCCCGCCTGGTCCGGCTTGCCGCTGGCCACGAGGTCATCCCAGGCGTGGTTGAGGTAGACCAGCATCAGGACGCCGGTCTCCACCGCCACCCCCGCCAGGGCGATAAAGCCCACCCCGACCGCCACCGAGAGGTTGAAGTCCAGCAGCCAGAGGGTCCAGATCCCCCCCACCACCGCCAGCGGCAAGGTGGTGAGAATGAGCAACACCTCCTGGAAGCGGCGAAACGCCAGATAGAGCAGCAGCACGATAATGGCGACGGTTAATGGCACTACGTAGGCGAGGCGGGCCTTGGCCCGCTCCATGTACTCGTATTGGCCAGACCAGGTGAGGGCGTAGCCCGCCGGCAACACCAGCTGTTTGTCCACTTGTGCTTTGGCTTCATCAACGAAGGAGCCGATGTCACGGCCACGAATGTCGACGTAGACCCAGCCGTTGAGGCGCGCGTTTTCACTGCGCAGCATGGGGGCCTCGTCGCTGATGTAGACCCGGGCCACGTCCGCCAGGGCGATACGAGCGCCACTCGGAGTGACCACCGGCAACAGCTCGAGGCTCGCCACCGAATCGCGATAGCTCTGGGGGTAGCGCAGGTTGATGGGGTAACGCTCGCGCCCCTCGATGGTCTGGCCCACCTCCATGCCGCCCACTGCGGTGGCGAGCACCGCCTGCACGTCGGCGATATTGAGGCCGTAGCGGGCCGCCTTGAGCCGGTCTATGTCCACCTTCACATAGCGGCCGCCCGCTACCCGCTCGGCGTAGACCGATGAGGCGCCCTCCACCTTGCCGATGATCTGTTCCAGCTGCTGGCCGAGCTGCTGGATCACCTTGAGATCCGGCCCCGCAATCTTGATGCCGACCGGGGTCTTGATGCCGGTGGCCAGCATGTCGATGCGGGTCTTGATGGGGGGCACCCAGGCGTTGGTGAGACCGGGGAAGCGGATGAGGGAGTCTAGCTCCTCCTTGAGCTTTTCCGGGGTCATGCCGGGGCGCCATTGGTCGCGTGGCTTGAGCTGGATGCTGGTCTCCATCATCACCAGGTCTGCAGGGTCTGTGGCCGATTCGGCGCGCCCCGCCTTGCCGAACACGTTCTGCACCTCGGGCACGGTGCGAATGAGCTTGTCGGTCTGCTGCAAAATCTCCCGCGCCTTGCCCACTGAGATATTGGCCGCTGTGGTGGGCATATACATGATGTCCCCCTCATCGAGCGGCGGTATGAACTCAGAGCCCAGGTACTTGAGCGGCCAGAAGCCCGCCACCGTCACCACGGCGGCGATGGCCAGGGTGGTTTTCGGGCGGGCCAGGACGGCCTTGAGCAAAGGCACATAGCCCTGGCTTAGCCAGCGGTTGAGCGGGTTGGCCTGCTCCGCCAGCACCTTGCCACGGATGAAGTAACCCATGATCACCGGCACCAGCGTGATGGCGAGCCCGGCCGCGGCCGCCATGGCGTAGGTCTTGGTGTAGGCGAGCGGGTGGAACATCCGCCCCTCCTGCGCCTCCAGCGCGAACACCGGCAGGAAGCTGATGGTGATGATCAGCAGGGAGAAGAAGATGGCGGGCCCGACCTCGATGCTCGCCGCGGTGATGATGCGCCAGCGGTTCTTGTCGGTGAGCGCCTCCCGCTCCATGTGCTTGTGGACGTTCTCGATCATCACGATGGCGCCATCCACCATGGCGCCGATGGCGATGGCGATGCCGCCGAGGGACATGATGTTGGCGTTGATCCCCTGCAGGTGCATCACGATAAAGGCGGTCAAAATCGCAATAGGGAGGGAGATGACCACCACCAGGGATGAGCGCAGGTGGAACAGGAAGGCGAGGCAGACCAGCACCACCACCGCGAACTCCTCCACCAGCTTGCCGGAGAGGTTGTCGATGGCGCGCTGGATAAGGTCGGATCGATCGTAGACGGTGACCACCTCCACCCCCTCCGGCAGGCTGCTTTTCAGCTGGGCGAGCCGCGCCTTGACCCCGTCGATGGTGTGCTGGGCATTCTCGCCATAGCGCATGACGATGATGCCGCCCACCACTTCCCCTTCGCCGTTGAGCTCGGCCAGACCGCGCCGGCTCTGGGGCCCGGTGACCACATCCGCCACGTCGCCCAGCAGCAGCGGGGCGCCGCGCACAGTGGTACCGAGCGGGATCTGCTTCAGATCCTCCACGCTTTTCAGATAGCCGTTGGAGCGCACCATGTACTCCGCTTCCGCCATCTCGATGACGGAGGCGCCGGTCTCCTGATTACCCTGCTTGATGGCTGTCTCGATAAGGGAGAGCGGGATGCCGTAGGCGCGCAGCTTGTCCGGGTCGACCCGCACCTGATACTGGCGCACCATGCCGCCCACGGTGGCGACTTCGGAGACCCCGTCCACCGTCTGCAACTCGTACTTGAGGAACCAGTTCTGCAGGGAGGTGAGCTCGCTGAGATCATGCTTGCCGGTTTTGTCCACCAGCGCGTACTGATAGACCCAGCCCACCCCGGTGGCATCGGGGCCGAGCTGGGGACGGGCGGAGGCGGGCAGGTTGGGTGAAACCTGGCTCAGGTACTCCAGTACCCGGGCACGGGCCCAGTAGAGGTCGGTGTTGTCGTCAAACAGCACATAGACGAAGGAGTCGCCGAAGAAGGAGTAGCCGCGCACCGTGGTGGCCCCCGGCACCGCCAGCATGGCGGTGGTGAGCGGGTAGGTGACCTGATCCTCAACTACTTGGGGCGCCTGGCCCGGATAGGCCGTCTTGATGATCACCTGCACGTCGGAGAGATCCGGCAGGGCGTCCACCGGGGTCTGTTTGACCGACCAGAGCCCCCAGGCGGTGAGCATAAGGGTCAGCAGCAGCACCAGAAAGCGGTTGCCGATGGACCAGCGAATAATCGACGGGATCATGACTTCTTCTCCATCTCGGGCATCGCCATCTGATGCTGGCTATGGTCCATGCCTTCCATCTTCTCCATCTCATCCGACGCAGGCTTGGTGGTGTCGCCGTTTGCCGGCGCTTGCTCCTGATGGATGCTGGTGATGCGGTACTCATCCCCCTCCTGCATCACCTGCAGGTGCAGGGTCTGCCCCTCGACCAGCTTGCTGATATCGACCCCGTCGGCGACGGTGAACTCCATCTCCATGGCGGGCCACTGCCACTCGGGGATGGGCTGGTGGGAAACCATCAGGGTGCGGTTGGCCAGATCGATGCTTTCAACCTCGCCCTGGGTCCACACCTGGGCAGGGCGCACCGCCGTCATGCGCTGGAAGTCCGAATCGATGGCCGATTCGGAGTCGAGCAGAAACTGGGCCGAGCTGACGATGTTGTCCCCCGCTTCAACTCCCTCCCGGATGGCCACCTTGTCGCCAAACTGGGGGCCCAGGGTGACGGCGACCGACTTGAAGCTGCCATCCCCCAGCGCCAGCACCAGCCTGTCCTGGCTGCCGGTGCGGATCACCGCTTCGCTCGGTACCACCAATTGCGGCTCTCCCTTGCCCGCCTGAATGGTCACCTTGGCGAACATGTTGGGCTTCAGAAACTCGTCCGGGTTGGCGAAGCGCAGCCGCACCTTGAGGGTACGGGTGGCAGCATCCAGAGTTGGGTAGAGGTAATCGACCCGGCCCTGCCAGTGGCGGCCGGGGGCATAGTCGAGGGTCATGGTGACCGGATCGCCCACCTTCAGCTGGGCGGCCTGGCGCTCGAATACCTCGGCACTCACCCACACCTGCTTGAGGGGGCTGATGTTGAAGAGCGCCGCGGCGGGTTCCACATACTGGCCTTCGCGCACTTTGAGCTCGGAAACATAGCCGCTGCTGGGAGCATAGATGCGCACCGTCTCCTGCACCTGACGGCTGCGCTTGAGGGTCGCTATCTGATCCGCCGGTACCTGCAAGGACTTGAGCTTGCCCTCGGCGGCGCGCAGCAGCAGGGGGTTGGCGGTGTTGAGCGCCAGCAGATACTCGTGCTGGGCATTGACCAGATCCGGGGCATAGAGCTCGTAAATCAGGCTCCCCTTGCTCACCTGCTGCCCCTCGCTCTTGATGGCGAGGGTGCGGATCCAGCCCGCCATGCGGGCGTTGACCGCCTCCAGCTTGTCCTCGTCATAGCCAACGTAGCCCACCGTCTCGATCTGCTGGTGGATGGGGAGCTTCTCTACCTTGGCGAGCCGCACCCCCAGGTTCTGCTGGATCTCGGGGCTGATGGTGACGGTGCCCGGCGAGCCGTTTTTTTGTTCCTCATAGACGGGGATAAAGTCCATCCCCATGTTGTCCTTGGCCGGGCCGTCGCGCTTGTCGCGGGGATCCATGGGGTTGACCCAGTAAAGGGGCGTCTTCTCCTTGGCTGCAGTGCCAGCGGAGGTCTGTTTGGCGGCCCAGTAGCCGCCACCGGCGCCGAGGGCCAGCAGCAGGGCGGACATCAACAGTGTCTTGTTCATGACAAGCCTCCGACGCACGGGAGGCGAAGGGGGGACTGGCACGGCCGCGTGCAGGCAGACCGGATAACGGGGGGGAATGACATGGTATCTCTTCTCTTCTGTCAGGCCGCCAGTGTGGTGGTGTGCGCGGGCAGGGCATCACCACGAGGCGGCAAACGGGGCGCAGCTGTGTCAGCGCGCACGGCTCCCTGCGCGCGGGCCGGTTTGGCCGGGGCGCAGGGTCAGGCAAGGCGGCAGAAAACTGGCAAGCCGAGGCTTGTTGCCGCCGCGAGAGAAGCGCTTTCTAGTGGCGCAGCACCGACAACATCAGGTGTCGGCGTGGCCAGGAGGGAGGGTGGGTACCGCGGGATCGCAGGAAGGGATCCCGCAACCAGTTGTCCAGCAGGGGGGCGAGGCGCCACGAAGGGAGCAACAGCAAAGGAAGCAGCAGCAGTGACAGCAGCAGGCCGAGCAGGGGCGGCGCACTGGTGGCGCCGAAGACGCCGCTCTGCATCTGGCACTCCTCCCCGGGCGGGGCCGCCTCACTCTGGGGGCCGCCGTGGCAGGAGAGGGAGGCTGTGTCGGCCTGGTGCATGGCGGTGTGCTGCATCGGCTCGCTCTGGTGCCGTCCATGAGACAGGGGGGACTGCGCCGGAGTCAGGATGGATGCGGATGCGTCACTTGGCAGGGCGGTGGCCGCCCCATGCCAGCCGATGCACAGGGTGAGATTGCAGACGAGCATCAGCCCCAGCAACAGCCGGGCGATGAACGTGGTGGGCAATCTCGATGAGAGCATGGGTGGTTTCCCTGTGACGGATGGGCCGAATCTAAACCTTGCCGAAAGGAGAAGGTCAAGGCCTGGCAAGCGCCGTCTGCCTGGGAATTGACATGGATTAAGAAAGGGCGGGGCAGTGAACAAAAAAAGCCCCCGCATGGGCGGGGGCCGGGGCTTTTGGCGAGGGCTAGTCTGACGTGGGGATCAGGCGAAGCAGGTCCAGATGGGGGCGTGATCCGAGGGCTTGTCGATGCCGCGCAGCTCGTAGTCGATGCCGGTCTCGGTCACTTTGTCCTTGAGGGCGTCGGAGGCCATGATGAGGTCGATGCGCAGGCCCCGGTTCTCGTCAAAGCCCCTGGAGCGGTAGTCGAACCAGGAGAAGCGCTCGCACTCGGTGGGGTTGGCGGCGCGGAAGGTGTCGGTGAGGCCGAACCCCTTGAGGCGCTCCATCCATTCCCGCTCGATGGGCAGGAAGGAGCACTTGCCATCCCGCAGCCAGCGCTTGCGGTTCGCCTCGCCGATGCCGATGTCGAGATCCGTGGGGGAGATGTTCATATCCCCGATCAGCGCAATCTGGTCGTCCGGGGTGTGGTGGGTCTCGAGGTAGTGCTGCAGGTCTTCATAGAACTTCTGCTTGGCCGGGAACTTGGTCTCGTGATCCTGGCTCTCCCCCTGGGGGAAGTAGCCGTTCATCACCTTGATGACGGAGCCGTCTTCCCGCTTGAAGCTGGCCATGATCATGCGGCGCTGGGCATCTTCCGGATCGGTGGGGAAACCCTTTTGCACCTCGATGGGAGCCTGCTTGCTCATGATGGCGACCCCGTAGTGCCCCTTCTGGCCGTGGAAGGCCACGTGGTAGCCCATGGCCTCCACGTCCGCGACCGGGAAGGCTTCGTCGTGCACCTTGATCTCCTGCAGGCCGATCACGTCCGGCTGGTGCTTGTCGATAAGGGCTTGCAACTGATGAAGACGGGCGCGCAGGCCATTGATATTGAAAGAGATGATCTTCATGTTCGGGGTGCTCATGTCGTTTTTGTTCGTCGCTTATTGGACTAGGAATCCGCGATGGATGCAAGTTCGGGGGCTGTGACTGGCGCAGCGGCTCGGGAATCTGTTCACGATCTGTCGCGTGAGGCTGTCAGCAAGGTGACGCGCAGCAGAGGAACCTGAGTGCATATGTATACATGAGAGCGCCTGGCGACACATAAGCGAGCAGCACATGAGCCTTGGAAGCGGCCTCCCAGCAGGATCGTGGACAGGTTTCTAGCGGGTCATCTTCTTGACAAACACCACCACGAACAGTGCCTGCGTGAAGCTGCCGGTAAAGGCTTCGAAGGCGGCGAAGATCCGCGACAACCCCACCGGGGTGAAGTCCCCATACCCCAGCGTGGTGAAGGTCACCACGCTGTAGTAGAGGCACTCCATCAGGAAGATGGCGTTCTGCTCCAGAGGGGCGTCCGGGCGATAGATGAGGTGGGTGCCCGCGAAGTTGAGGCCGCAGAAGAAGTAAAAAATGCTGCAGATGACGATGAGCAGCAGGGAGAAGAGTACCACCCGCATGGGGGCCTCGCCGTAGCCGCAGAAGAGATCCACTATCCAGGAGGCGAAGCGGCGGTAGGACCAGAACGGCATCTGCAGGCGGCGCATGGTGAGCTCCTGCTGGATGTAGCGACCGGACATGGTGAAGATGCCCTGGGCCTCGGAGGCCTTGCGCAGATCCCGGTAGGTCTCCTCCGCCTCCTTGAATCAGACGCGGGCCTGCGCCGGGTCCCGCTCGCGGCGCCCCTTTCTGTCCTGCATCAGTCGCTTGCCCGTCTCCAGGTTGTCGAGGCGGGTGTTCTTCCAGCGGATGCCGAGCAGGTTGACGTCGTGCAGCTCGGCGCAGTGGAGGTTCGCTTCGCTCAGATCGGCCTTCATCAGGCTGCCGCCCTTGATGCGAATGCCGTAGAGATGGGCACCTCGCAGGTTGGCGCGATAGAGGTTGCACTGCTCCAGCAAGAATCCCTCCGGACCCTGCCTGTTCACCAGGTTGAGATCCGCCAGCTCGGCGCGGGCCAGTTGCAGGCCGTGGCACAGGCCTCCCTGGCGCACATAGCGCTCCAGCGCCTCGGCGGTATCAGGGGTGTTGTGGGCCGCAGCGGGGTCGTGCCAGCGGCAGAGATCATGATACCCTGCCTCTTCGGTGCAGTGGCGGCCATCGGCCACTAGGTATCGGCACATTGCCATGGTGTTGCCCCTCCCTTCCCTGAGTCAGTATCAGCATAGGTGAGGGGAGGAGGGGGGATATCAGCTGTGCTGATGATATTCCTGGCGCAGCTTGCGAAAACGTTCCTGCTGGGCGGGGTTGAGGGGGATGCCCTCCAGCACCTCCAGGGTCTCCTTGCACTCGGCGCCAAACTCCGGGCTCTTGCGGTTCTTCTGCATGAGTTGCAGCAGCACCTGGATCTTGTTGAGGGCGGCGCCGGTATTGGCGGGCGCCCGGCGCAGGGCCTCGCGAAAGTGGCCGAGGGCCTGCTCCAGCTCCCCGGCCTGATAGGCCTTGATGCCCAGATCGTTGAGCTGCTGATAGCGCTGGCGCCGCTCCTGCACCGTCTTGTCATCCCGGGTCACCTGGATGCAGGTGGTGAGCAGCCGATCCTCATCCTCCGCCAGCAGGGATTGCAGGCTCTCGGCGTACTCGAACTCCCCGAGCTGATAGAGGGCGAGTATGGTCTCGCCAAGGAGAGCCGGAGGCATGGTGGCGGGCTCGTCCAGCCAGTTCTGGTTGGCGCGATAGAGCATCTTCTTGCCCTTGAGCAGCTCCCCCAGGGCGATGCGCACCCGGGCCTGGCAGATCTGCTCGAACACCGGGTAGTTGAACTCCGACATCATCAGGGAGTCGCGGATGCGCGACAGGGCGGAGTTCACCTGCTTTTGCAGGTTGGCGATGTGGTAGCCGTCGTTGCTGTTGAGGGCGTACAAGGTGAGGGTCTGGATATAGGCCCCGAGATAATGCGGCGTGCGGTGGATCGAGTTGCGCGACAAGTCGATGAGGGCGAGCAGCACGTCCTTGGCCTGGGCGTAGTCGTGCCGTTGCAGGCACACCTCCGCCAGACGGCGGGAGAGCTGCACCGATTGGGGAGAGATGTCCACCGCCCGGCGCAGCTCCTGCTGGGCCTGTTCGTCATTGCCCAGCGCCAGCAGGGACTCCGCGAGCCAGAGGTAGGCCTCCACCATCAGGGGGGTGTGTTTCAGGGTGGCTTGCAGGTGGCTCACCGCCTCCTCGTGCAGACCCAGGGTATGGCACGCCTTGCCCAGGGTGAGGCGAGCCCAGCTGTTCTCCTGCCCCGCCAGCAGCTGGCGCATCAGGCTGCGGGCCTCCTTGGCCTGGCCCAGCTTGAGCTGGGTGTCGGCCTGCAGGCAGCGGCAGAAGTTGGCAAAGCGGGGCACGGCGTCCGCCTGTTTGGCACAGGCCTCCACCAGGGCGGGCAGGTCGTCCCGGGTGAGGGCGCTGAAGACGCTCTCCAGCGCCTGGCGCCGGGCGAGGGCGCGTTTGAGACGAAACGAGAACTGCTCCTGGGAGAAGGGCTTCATCAGGTATTCGTCGGGCTCGGCTTCCAGCGCGCTCAGCACCATGGCGCGGGAGCCGTCGCTGCTGACCATGATCACCACGCTCTGGGGCGGAATGAGTTGCTGATCCCGCAGGCTTTCCAGCAACTGGCGGCCGTTCTCGCCCGCCCCCAGCTCATAGTCGAGCAGATAGATGTCGAAGCTCTCTTTCTGGCAGCGGCGGCGGGCCTCGTCGGCGGAGTTGGTGTAGGTGATGCGGTTGATGCCGATGTTGATCAGCATCGCCTTCATCATCATCTGGAAGGAACGCTGTTCGTTGACCAGCAGGATGCGCTTGGGCTTGGGCTGGGGTTTCTTCTCGGGTACGGAGTCCGGTGTCTGCATCTGTCTGGCATCAAGGCGCTACGGGCTGGTGGGAGAAGTGTGCCACCAAAGTCCGCAGGCAGGCAATTGCACATGGGGAGGCCCCCCGGTTTTTCCCGCAGACCTTGGGTGAAAAAAAGGGTGTCTTGCCTTTGATCCCGGTCAAGGGAAGGCGAGTTGGCACTGGCAGGCGCTGTCCCGGTTTTTAGACTTGAAGAGCGTCAGCATGCGGGAGGCAACAGAGGGCAGGGTGCCCGTCTGCTCCCTTGCCCGCTCACAAGGAGGGATCAGATGAGTTTGCTACCGAGTCGCACCAGCCTGTTTGATGACCTGTTCCACGACATGGCCTCCGGCTTCTACATCCGCCCCCTGCACGGGGACCCGTTGCCCAGCCAGATCAAGCTGGATCTGCGGGAGAGCGGGGATGACTACCTGCTGCAGGCGGAATTGCCCGGGGTGGCGAAGGAGGACATCCACGTGGACGTGCACGGCAAGCTGGTGACCCTGAAGGCGGAGATCCGCCAGTTTGACAGCCAGAACAAGGATGAACGGGCCCTGCGCAGCGAGCGCTATTATGGCAGCGTGTCGCGCAGCGTCGAGCTGCCGGTGGAGGTGTCGCCAGAGCAGGTGAGCGCCCGCTTTGACAACGGCATCCTCACCCTGCGCCTGCCCAAGCAGGCGGCCAGCCCCGCGCCCCACCGCATCCCCATCGAATAGGCGGTCAGTGAACGAGGCCCCGCACTGCGGGGCCTCGTCATTCAGGGCTGCTTGCGCACCAGATAGGGAGCAAACTCGGGGGTGTGGCTGGCGGCAAAGCCCGTGGCGGTCTTCTCGATGAGATAGACCGCCAGCTTGTGCTCCCTGGCAAAGGCCATCGCCCGCTCGGGGCCCATCACCATGAGGGCGGTGTCGAGGGCATCGGCCTCCAGGGCCGTGGGGGTGATGACGGTGGCGGAGACCAGCTTGTGGGTCACGGGCTCGCCGGTGGCAGGATCGATGATGTGGGAGTAGCGCTTGCCGTCGAGCTCGTAATAGTTGCGATAGCTGCCGGCGGTGCTCACCGCCATGCCGTTCGGGGTCACCACATCCTCGATGGCGCCCGGTCTGTCAGAGGGCTCGACGATGGCCACCCGCCAGGGATTGCCCTTGTCGTTGTGCCCCTTGCTGCGCACCGCCCCCGCCACCTCGATGAGGTAGTTGTGGACCCCTTTTTGCTCCAGCAGCCCGGCTATCTCGTCGGAGGCCGCACCCTCGCCCAGGGTGGAGAGATCCAGATAGAGGTCTGGGATGGCCTTGCCGAGCAGGAAGTGATCCCCCTCGGGGGTCAGGGT
The DNA here is from genome assembly GCF_040907765.1 of Aeromonas sp. s9. Lineage (NCBI taxonomy): Bacteria > Pseudomonadati > Pseudomonadota > Gammaproteobacteria > Aeromonadales > Aeromonadaceae > Aeromonas > Aeromonas sp. s9. Next base: position 18,074 of record NZ_JBFOCK010000100.1, on the reverse strand, counting down.
GAGCTTGTCGATGCCGACCCGCTCCCGCGCCTTGGCGATCTGCTCTGCGCTGGGCCGCCTGACCGGGCGCTTGTCCGGCCCGAATCCCCACAGATTGACCAGGGGGCCCACGGTGACATCGAGAACCCCCCGGGTGAGGTGCCCGGCGTCAATGCCCTGTTGCACAATCTTCGCCATGGTGGCCGGGATGACCTGGGGGGGCAGCCCCGTTCCCTGATTGAAGCGGGAGATGAGGGAGCCCGGATCATAGGTGGAGATCTCCTTGTTCAGGCGTGCCAGCAGCGCCTCCACCTCCTGTTGCAGTGCTCCCTGTCCGCCGGGGAAGGGGTCGCTCAGGGTCACCGCATAATAGGTGCCCATGGTGTTGCCCTGGATGCGGGTCTGGGTCGGGGCCGGCTGGCAGGCGCCAAGCAGCAGGATCAGGGAGAGCAGCAGGGTGCGCGCCAGCGCAGGCGCAAAGGGGAACTTCATCTCTCATTCTCGCGGGAGTCATCGACGGGGGAGCAGCTTAGCCAACGGCTGCGGTGTTGGCGAGTGGCCGTGGGCGGGAAGGCCGCAAATAATTAAGCGGGACGGGGATGTGAGCAACCCGCTTTGGGCCCGGGGTCGGGAGAAAAGAAGTGACCGGGCCCTCAGGCTGGCCCAAAAGCGGTCGTCCTTCGGTGACATTTGAATATAATGAAGATCGATCCTGACAGCATCTTTGCGGGTCGCGCCCACGGGGGCGAGATGCCTGTGCTGTCATCCTTCGTCAATCAAAGGAGAACGTGATGAAAAAGGTGTTAACCCTGCTGCTTCTTGGCTCCCTCGCCACCCCGGTCCTGGCCGACGAGTGCGCACTGGTGATCGAAGGCAATGACGCCATGCAGTTCAACCAGACGGCGATGAGCGTGCCGGCCACCTGCAAGGAGGTGACGGTGACCCTCAATCACACGGGCAAACTGCCGGTGGCCAACATGGGCCACAACTGGGTGCTGGCCAACACCGCCGACTATCAGGCCATCGCCACCGCCGGCATGAGCGCCGGGGTCGATCACGACTACCTGCCCAAGGATGACCCCAGGATCCTGGCCCACACCAAGCTGGTGGGGGGCGGCGAGAGCACCAGCGTTACCTTCAAGACCGACGGCCTGGCGGGCAAGGATCTCACCTTCTTCTGCTCCTTCCCGGGCCACTTCGCCCTGATGAAGGGCAGCTTCAAGGTGGGGTAGTGCCAAGGACCGTGTCGCCGCCAGTACAAGCAAAAGCCGGGAAGGTCCCGGCTTTTTTGTCTTCGCTTGCGCTGCGTCGCGGTGCTTTCATGATCTGGTCTGGGGTGGCAAGGGGATGAGCGGCGTAGAATAGGCCGCAAATGGGCCAGTGGCCCGCCTACGCCCCTTCGGAAAAGAGAGCATGAATGCAGTGAAATGGATGCTTGGCTGTTGCCTGATGCTGCTGTGTGCCATCGCGCTGGCCGCCGAGCCCCCGGTGAAGAAGAGCCGGAGCGGCATCTGTCACCCCAAGGGCGGCACCTACTACAGCCGCACCAGGCACTATACCCCCTATGACACCATGCAGGCCTGCCTCGACAGCGGGGGCCGTGCCCCCCGGCGTTAAACGGCGGCTTGCTTGGGCTGCAGGGTAAAGAAGGCGAGGGTGGTCTTCTTGCCGCACTCGAAGCGGATGTTCTCCTCCCCCTGCACCACCAGGGTCTCGCCCGGTGCGACCTGCTGTCCCTGCACGGTGAGCTGGCCCTCCAGCAGGTGGCAGAGGTAGCACTTGTCCGCCTCCAGGGTGAGGCTGAGGGGGAAGGGCAGGTTCAGCACCCGCACGTTGGCGCTGATGCGCGCCGGGTGGTAGATGAGCCCGAGATCCGTCACCTCTTTTTTCAGCAGCTCGCAGCGGGTCTCGTTATCCCCGCTGAAGTGGGCCGCCTCGAAGGTGGCGTAGGGGTGGCCGTTGAGCACGAAACCGGCACCGCTGACGGGCAGCAGGATGCGCTGGTAGCCGGGAAAGCGGGAGAAACTCCCCGCTTCCTTGATGGGGGCCGAGCTCAGCCGATAGTCAAAGTCGAGCTTGTCCAGGGTCGAACCAGGGGGGGAGATCAGGATCTGGGCCGTGGTGCCCTGCCTGTTCTTCCAGGGCATTTTCAACTGGTCGGACTCTTTAATCAGGGTGATCACGATGGCGCCTCGGCGGGAAGGGGAGAGTGGGGCCAGTGATACCATCTCCGGGAGTGGCTCACAAGGCGCCGCCAGCACAGGCCGCGCTGGTTGGCCACAAATCAGGCAGCGGATCCCCTGACGCTGACCCTAATCGGTCGACTCAAGCCCTTTTTCTATCTTGTCCAGCAGTTGCTGCAACTGCGCTATCTCCGCCGGCGTCAGCAGGGAACACAGCCGTTCGTCGAGCCGTGCTGCCTCCTGCTCCCCCTGGTTGACCCGCTCGCAGGCCAGCGGGGTCAAGGCCAGACAGATGCTGCGTCTGTCAGTGGGATGGGGCCGCTTCTCGATGAGCCCCTGTTTCTCCATCTCCTGCAGCAGGCGCGTCACCTGCGCCTTGTCGCGGCCAGACCGCTGCGCGATGAGCTGCGGCGTGGCGGGATCCAGCGCATGGATCAGTTGCAGCACCTTGTAATGGAGGGGGCTAAGGGCGATCTGCTGTGCCCGGAAATGCTGCGTCATGGCGATTTTGTACTGATCAAGGATCCGGAAGAGGCGGTTTGACAACTTCATGGTTGATAAAGTCAACTTAAAAGGGTTTAATTGATTTTATCAATCATATGGGTAAAAGCCCAGCCCGAGAGGAGATGAAAGATGCCACACACCTATCGTGTACAGGTCCAGGCGCTGGACCGCGAGGTGCCCCCGTTGCAGTTCGACTGCCAGAATCACGACGACATCTTTGCCATCCTGGCGCTCAGCAAGGGGAAGCTGGCCATGTCGGAGCAGGAACATCAGGCGTTTATCGTCGGGTTGAAGCTGTTTGGCGAAGTCATGATGCAACATCGCAAAGAGGAGCTGTTCAAGGGGTTTCTCCCCCATTTCAAGCAATTCATGGGGCAACTGAAACGCACCGCCAGGGGAGAGGAGGCCGTGGTCGCCCCTTCCGAGTGACCCCCAGCCCTGACCCCAAGGGCGAGTGGTCCCGCCAGCATGCCTGATGCAAAGGAAACCCCGAGGTTGTGATCCCGGTGCTGTCAAAGCGGCGACGGCCCGCTACACTGGCAGCTCGTTTCACGGAGGACCCATGACCCACAAGATCATTCTGGATACCGATCCCGGCATCGACGATGCCATGGCCATTCTGTTTGCCGAGGCGCACCCCGCCATCGAATTGCTCGCCATCACCACTGTGTTTGGCAATGCCACCATCGAAAATGGCACCCGCAACGCCCTCTGGCTCAAGCAAAAATATGGCATGAAGGCGGACGTGGCCCGGGGCGCCGCCGCGCCGCTGCTACGCGAGCCCGTGGGCCCGACGACGGTGGTGCACGGCCCGAGCGGGTTTGGCGACGTCCAGGCGGGGGAGGTGACCCTCATTCCGGATCCCCGCCCGGCCTGGCAATACATCGTCGAGACGGTGAAGGCCCATCCCGGCGAGATCACGCTAGTGACCATCGGGCCCCTCACCAACCTGGCGCTGGCGCTCGAGGCGGCCCCCGAGGTAGCCGCCCTGGTGAAAGAAGTGGTCGTGATGGGCGGCGCCTTTGGCGTCAACGGCCATCGCGGCAACGTGACCCCCTATGCCGAGGCCAATATCCACGACGATCCCGATGCGGCGGACCGGGTCTTCACCGCCCCCTGGCCCCTGGTGATCATCGGGCTCGACGTCACCCAGCAGAGCATCTTCACCGCCGACTATCTGGATGCCCTGCGGGACGATGCGGGGGAGCCGGGCCGCTTCCTGTGGGATGTCAGCCGCTTCTACCTGCGCTTCTATTCCGAGCGCATCGGCATGGCGGGGTGCCATGTGCACGACCCCTCCGCCATCGCCTATGTGATCGATCCTGCGCTGTTCACCCTGCGCAAGGGGCCGGTGCGGGTCATCACCGAGGGGCCCGCCATCGGCCATACCCTGCAAAAATTTGACGACACCCGCCATCCCCATGACGAGTGGGCCCACTGCCCGGCCCAGCAGGTCGGGGTCGCGGTGCGGGATCGGGCCCTGCTCGCCCTCTATCGGGATACCCTGGTGGCCTGGGGCAAGGGGCGCCGATAAGGCCCGGCAGTGAGTGAAAGCGTGATGGCGGCCGGGTCATGATGAGGCGCCCCCGGTTATACTGGCGAACATCGGGTTGACGGGAGGAAGACGCAATGGCCTGGTTGTCTCTGTTGGTGGCGATAGCCCTGATCGGGTGGTTGATGACGCTGGGGCGCGGTGCCCTGTTCGAGGTCCGGCTCGCGCCGGGCAAGGTGGTGGTGAAGCGGGGCTCGGTGTCGCCGCGCTTTGTGACCCAGGCGACCCAGATCCTGCACCATGAGGCGGTGCGCGGGCGCATCCTGGGCCTGCGGGACGGCAACGGGGTGAGGCTGGTCTTCTCCCGCTCCATCCCCGAGCCCGTGGCCCAGCGCCTGCGCAACATCTTCCCCTACGGGGATTACCGGGGGCTCTCCCCGAGCCCTGACGGGCGAAAATCACGCTGAGCGGTCGCCGTGGCGACCCTCATTTCCAGACGCCGGGCCCTGTGCCCGGCGTCTGCATTTTCAGCGTTTCGCCAGGTGGCTCTGTTGCGGTCAGCGCGGCCCCTGCAAGGGCCTGATCGCCTCGACCAGAAAGTCGATGAAGGCGCGGGTCTGGGGTTTGAGGAAGCGGCCGCCACGAAACACCGCGTGGATCTCGTCCTGGCGATCCTCGTAGGGGGAGGCGAGCCACTCTGGCAGCAGCGGCAGCAGGGTGCCCTCGTCGATGCTTTGCTGCACCATCCAGCTCGACAGCAGCAGCACGCCGCACCCCGCGAGGGCGGCGCAGAGCAGGGGCGTGCCCCCGACCGAGGCGAGGTTGCCCTGCACCGCCACCTTCTCGCGCTCCGTGCCCTGCTGGAAGTACCAGTGCTGGCGCTGGCGCCCATGGCCGCGAATGAGGCAGTTGTGGTGGGCCAGCTCGGCGGGATGGGCGGGTTCGCCATGGCGGGCCAGATAGGCGGGGGAGGCGACCAGCAGCGAGCGGTTGGTAAGCAGATGGCGAGTGTGCAGGCTGCTGTCGGCGGGCTTGCCGATGCGCACCGCCACGTCCACGTTCTCGGCATCGAGATCCACCATGCGGTTGTCCAGCGCAACCTCCAGGCGCACCCCGGGGTAGCGGGCGAGGAAGTCGGGCAGGCAGGGAGAAAGCCAGGACGCGCCGAAGCTCTCGAACACCGAGACCCGCAGCGGCCCCTCTGGCGCCACCGAGAGGGGTTGCAGGGATTGCACCAGCTGATCCGCCTCCTCCAGCAGGGGCAGGGAGCGGGCGAGAAAATAGGCGCCCTGCTCGGTCAGCACCAGTTGGCGGGTGCTGCGCTTGAAAAGCGGGATCCCGAGCTGCTGCTCCAGGGCGTCGATGGCACGGGTCACGGAGGAGGGGGCCTGGTTGAGGGCGCGGGCGGCACGGGAGAAACTGCCCGATTCCACCACCTGGGCCAGGATGCGGATGCGATCCAGCATGGATTCACCTTTGCGATAAACGCAAAACTGTTGCAGGTTATGACGATATTCTAATCAACAATGGAAAAGTGAACAATCAGCTCACCGCCCCATCCGGGGTCCATCACAGGAGTCTTGCCATGTCACACCGTATCCAGCTCGCCAACCAGGTGCCCGCCGCCGTCTCGGCCATGATGGGCCTCGAGTCCTACCTCGGGGGCACCGACATTCCCCTGTCGCTCAAGGAGCTCATCAAGTTGCGCGCCTCCATGATCAACGGTTGCGCCTACTGCATCGAGATGCACGCCGACGTGGCGATGAAGCACGGGGAGAGCGCCCAGCGTCTGCTGGCGCTGGCCGCCTGGCAGGAGTCGCCGCTGTTCGACGCCCGGGAGCGGGCGGTGCTGGCCCTGACCGACGAGGTGACCCTGATCGCCGACAAGGGGCTCACGACGCAGACCTATGAGGCGGCGCTGGCCCAACTGGGGGAAACCCTGCTGGCCCAGTGCCTGATGCAGGTGGTCACCATCAACGCCTGGAACCGGATCGCCGTGGCGACCCGAATGGAACATGAACACTCCTGACTCCGACTCCGAGGGAGGGAGAGAAAACGATTATCAACGGGCCCGCACAAGGGCCCGTTTTGTTACGAAGTGTGCCTTCTGGCGCCAGGGGTTGCGACCGTTGTCGGGGGGACGGGAAGTTAATCATACATTCGTTTGATTAATTATTTTTTTAATCTTCCCCGAAAAATACCCATCCAGATCAAGGTGTGGAAAAATGACCTGTGAGTCGAAAAGGTGCTGTATGGCTCTTTTTTGATCGCAATGGCGGGTTAAAAACAGACCAGATGGATCTTTTTGGTTAATTGGTGGTCACTTTTGGTGGCGCGAGAGATTAACGGAAGATGAATTGCCGCGGTGTAACTTGAATAAATTGGTCATTGTCAAGGGATTAACATCTGATACCGCTTTCCATCACCTTTTGAACATTTTTGGGATTAATTTTTCATGTTGTTCACATGCCGGTCTGATGCAATAAAATGCTGCATTTTTTTATACCAATAAGCCTTCAAAAGATGAGGACATTGCATGAGACTCTTTGATGTGAAGAGGGGCTTGGGCGCTTTGCTGCTGCTCGCGACCGCCAGCTTGCTGAGTGGCTGCGACATGGCACTGATGAGCCCCAAGGGGCAGGTCGGTATGGAGCAGAAGTCACTGATACTCACCGCACTCGGCTTGATGCTGATCGTGGTGGTGCCCGTGATTGTCATGGCGGTGGCGTTCGCCTACAAATACCGGGCGTCCAACACCAGTGCCACCTATGCGCCGGACTGGGCCCACTCCAACAAGATTGAGGCAGTCGTCTGGACTGTACCCGTCATCATCATCGTCATCCTGGCGGTGATCACCTGGAAAACTTCCCACTCCCTCGACCCCTACAAGCCGCTGGAATCGGACGTCAAACCGGTTCAGGTGGATGTCATTTCCCTGGACTGGAAGTGGTTGTTCGTCTATCCAGAGCTGGGCATTGCGTCGGTCAACGAGCTGGCCTTCCCGGTCAACACCCCGGTCAACTTCCGGGTGACCTCCGACACCGTGATGAACTCCTTCTTCATCCCGCAACTGGGCGGCCAGATCTACGCCATGGCCGGCATGCAGACCAAGCTGCACCTGATTGCCAACGAGGCGGGCGAGTACAAGGGCATCTCCGGCGGTTACAGCGGTGCCGGTTTCTCCGGCATGAAGTTCAAGGCCATCGCGACCCAGGACCAAGCCGGTTTCGACGCCTGGGTAGCCAAGGTGAAGGCCTCTTCCAAGGCCCTGAGCACCATGGATGAGTTCAATGCTCTGGCCAAGAAGAGCGAAAACCACCCGGTGGAGTACTTCGCCAGCGCCGATCCCAAGCTGTTCGTCAACATCATCAACAAGTTCATGGGCGGCATGTCCCATGGTGGTCACGCCACCCCGGCTGCGGGCTCCGCGGATCACGAGGGCATGAACCACGAGGCCATGAACCATGACGCCGCCCCGAAAGCGGGTGCCATGGACCACGAAGGGATGAACCATGAGGCCTCGCAAGAGGACGCCATGGAGAACCAGGCCATGAACCATGACGCCCATGCCGGACACATGGCCATGTCGGCCGACAAGAGTGTGAAAGCAGGATCCGAGGAATAATCGATGTTTGGAAAATTGACACTCGAGGCTATTCCGTACCATGAACCCATCATCATGGTCACGATAGCCGGTATCATTCTGGGGGGCCTGGCCATCGCCGGTCTCATCACTTACTACGGCAAGTGGCAATATCTGTGGAAAGAGTGGCTGACCTCGGTCGACCACAAACGCCTCGGTATCATGTATCTCATTCTGGGCATGGTCATGCTGCTGCGTGGCTTTGCCGACGCCGTGCTGATGCGTGGCCAGCAGGTCATCGCCTCCGGCGGTGGCGAAGGCTACCTGAATGCGCACCACTACGACCAGATTTTCACCGCCCACGGTGTCATCATGATCTTCTTCGTGGCCATGCCGCTGGTGATCGGTCTGATGAACATCGTGGTGCCGCTGCAAATCGGTGCCCGTGACGTGGCCTTCCCCTTCCTGAACAACCTGAGCTTCTGGTTCACCGCCGCGGCCGTGGTGCTGATCAACGTCTCCCTCGGGGTCGGTGAATTCGCCCAGACCGGCTGGCTGGCCTATCCGCCCTTGTCGGGGCTGGAGTTCAGTCCCGGGGTCGGGGTCGATTACTGGATATGGAGTCTGCAGATTTCGGGTCTGGGGACCCTGCTGACCGGCGTGAACTTCTTCGCCACCATCATCCGCATGCGTGCCCCTGGCATGACCATGATGCGCCTGCCGGTCTTCACCTGGACCGCCCTGTGTGCCAACATCCTGATCATCGCCTCCTTCCCGATCCTGACCGTCACCATCGCCCTGCTCACCGCAGACCGCTACCTGGGTACCCATTTCTTTACCAATGACATGGGTGGCAACATGATGATGTACATCAACCTGATCTGGGCCTGGGGTCACCCCGAGGTGTACATCCTGGTGCTGCCGGTGTTCGGGATCTTCTCCGAAGTGGTGGCGACCTTCTGCAAGAAGAAGCTGTTCGGTTACACCTCCCTGGTGTGGGCGACCGTGGCAATCACCGTGCTGTCGTTCATCGTCTGGCTGCACCACTTCTTCACCATGGGGTCCGGCGCCAACGTGAATGCCTTCTTCGGCATCACCACCATGATCATCTCCATCCCGACCGGGGTGAAGATCTTCAACTGGCTGTTCACCATGTACCGCGGTCGCATCGAGTTCACCTCGCCCATGCTGTGGACCGTCGGCTTCATCATCACCTTCACCGTGGGTGGCATGACCGGGGTACTGCTCTCCGTGCCTGCCGCCAACTTCGTGCTGCACAACAGCCTGTTCCTCATCGCCCACTTCCACAACGTCATCATCGGCGGCGTGGTGTTCGGCTGCTTCGCCGGTATCACCTACTGGTTCCCGAAAGCGTTCGGCTTCAAGCTGGATGACGTCTGGGGCAAGCGTGCCTTCTGGTGCTGGATCACCGGCTTCTTCGTGGCCTTCATGCCGCTCTACGTGCTGGGCTTCATGGGCATGACCCGTCGTGTCAGCCAGAACATCGATCCCGAGTTCCACGGCTGGCTGGTGGTCGCCGCCTGCGGCGCCGGTCTGATTGCCCTGGGCGTGCTGTGCCAGGTCATCCAGATCGTGGTCAGCATCCGCGACCGCGAGAAGAACCGCGACCTGACCGGCGATCCCTGGGGTGGCCGTACCCTGGAGTGGGCGACGTCCTCTCCGCCGCCGTTCTACAACTTCGCCATCGAGCCGAAGGTCACCGGTCTGGACGCCTTCTGGGAAGCCAAGGCTGACGGCAGCGCTTACAAGAAGCCTGCCCAGTATGCCCCCATCCACATGCCGAAGAACTCCGGTGCCGGTGTCATCATCGCCGCCTTCAGCGTGGTGTTCGGCTTTGCCATGATCTGGCACATCTGGTGGATGGCCATCGCCGGCTTCATCGGCATGATCGCCACCTGGATCATCCACAGCTTCAACGACGATGTGGACTACTACGTACAGGTTGACGAGATCGAGCGCATCGAAGGTCAGCATTTCGACAACATCAACAAGGTGGCTTAATTCCATGGCGACTGACGTACTACATCACTCTCACGGTGCCCATGAGGATGGGCACCACGATGCCGGTGCCACCAAGGTATTCGGTTTCTGGATCTACCTGATGAGTGACTGCATCCTGTTCGCGACCCTGTTCGCGACCTATGCGGTCCTGGTCAACGGCACTGCCGGCGGCCCCACCGGCAAGGACATCTTCGAACTGCCGTTCGTGTTCGCCGAAACCATGCTGCTGCTGCTGAGCTCCATCACCTTCGGGTTCGGCATGCTGGCCATGAACAAGAACAAGGTCGCGGCGGTCAACACCTGGCTGTTCGTCACCTTCCTGCTGGGTGCCGGCTTCATCGCGATGGAAATCTACGAGTTCCATCACCTGATCGTGCACGAGGCGGGCCCGGATCGCAGCGGCTTCCTCTCTGCCTTCTTCACCCTGGTGGGGACCCACGGTATCCACGTGACCAGCGGCCTGGTCTGGATCATCGTGATGATGGTGTCGATCACCAAGAAGGGGCTGACCGAGCGCAACCGCACTCGCCTGATGTGCCTGAGCCTGTTCTGGCACTTCCTCGACGTGGTATGGATCTGCGTCTTCACCGTGGTCTATCTGATGGGGGTCATGTAAATGAGTCATTCCGTTGACAATCACGGCGCCAGCCACGGCAGCGTCAAGTCCTACATGATCGGCTTCGTGCTGTCACTCATCCTGACCGCCGTGCCGTTCTGGATGGTGATGGACGGCTCCGCCTCCCACGCCGTGGTGCTCGGCACCGTGGTGGCCATGGCGGTGGTGCAGATCTTCGTACACCTGGTCTACTTCCTGCACATGAACACCTCCTCCGAGGAGCGCTGGAACCTGGTGGCACTGGTCTTTACCGTGCTCATCATCGCCATCGTGGTCGTGGGTTCCCTGTGGATCATGTACAACCTCAACATCAACATGATGGTTCACTGAGCGGGTTGATGATGATGAAGCAATACCTGCAAGTGACCAAGCCGGGCATCATCTTCGGCAACCTCATCTCGGTTATCGGGGGATTCCTGCTGGCCTCGAAGGGGAGCCTGGATGTGCCCCTGTTCATCCTGACCATGGTGGGGGTGTCACTGGTGGTGGCCTCCGGTTGCGTGTTCAACAACTACATCGACCGGGACATCGACTGCATCATGGAGCGCACCAAGAACCGCGCCCTGGTGCGGGGGCTCATCGCCCCCGGTGTCTCCCTCTGGTATGCGACGGCGCTGGGCGTTGCGGGCATTGCACTGCTCTACTTTGCGGCCAATCCGTTGGCCGCCTTGCTGGCGGTGCTGGGCTTCCTGGTTTATGTGGGGATCTACAGCCTCTACATGAAGCGCCACTCGGTCTATGGCACCCTGGTCGGCAGCCTCTCCGGCGCCGCGCCGCCGGTCATCGGCTACTGCGCGGTGAGCGGGCAGTTCGACTCGGGGGCCCTGATCCTGCTGGCGATCTTCAGCCTGTGGCAGATGCCGCACTCCTATGCGATCGCCATCTTCCGCTTCAAGGACTACCAGGCTGCCAACATCCCGGTGCTGCCGGTGGTGAAGGGGATCCCGGTGGCCAAGCTCCACATCACCCTCTACATCCTGGCCTTCATGGTGCCGACCCTGATGCTGTTCCTCGGCGGCTACGCCGGGTACAAGTATCTGGTGGTGGCCACCGCGGTGAGCGTCTGGTGGCTGGGGATGGCGCTGTCGGGCTACAAGGCGGCGGTGGACGACTCCCTCTGGGCGCGCAAGCTGTTCATGTTCTCCATCGTCACCATTACTTGCCTGAGCGTGATGATGTCGGTGGACTTCCAGCCGGACGCAGCGCCGGTGCTGGTGAGCATGCTGCCCTGACGCTGGAGCTGACATGTTCTCCATCGTCGTCATCATCTTCACCTGCCTGAGCGTGATGATGTCGGTGGACTTCCAGCCGGACGCAGCGCCGGTACTGGTGAGCATGCTGCCCTGATAGTGTGAACTGCACCCCTGAAATGCATGAAATCCAGAGCCGGGAATCTTCCCGGCTCTGCTATTATGGGCGCCGCCCTGCGAGGGGCATCGCCGATTTTTCGGGGCGGCCGGGCGCCTGTCACCCCTTTCTTTCTCTCTTCTTTTTGACTCATCGAGGCCCTCATGAATGATTTCACCATGACGAGGGGCGAGCGACGCGCGACCTGGGCGCTCGGCTCCGTCTTCTCGCTGCGCATGCTCGGCATGTTTATGGTGCTGCCGGTGCTGACCACCTACGGCATGTCCCTGGCGGGCGCCTCCGAGGCGCTCATCGGGCTTGCCATCGGCATCTACGGCATGACCCAGGCCCTGTTCCAGATCCCCTTCGGCCTGCTCTCCGACAAGGTGGGGCGCAAGCCCCTCATCGTTGGCGGCCTGCTGATGTTTGCCCTTGGCAGCGTCATCGCCGCCCTGAGCGACGCCATCTGGGGGGTCATCGTCGGGCGCGCCCTGCAAGGGAGCGGCGCCATCTCCGCCGCCGTCATGGCGCTCCTGTCGGATCTCACCCGGGAGCAGAATCGCACCAAGGCGATGGCCTTCATCGGGGTGAGCTTTGGCATCACCTTCGCCATCGCCATGGTGACCGGCCCCCTCATCACCCATGCCCTGGGCTTGTCCGGCCTCTTCTGGCTCATCGCCCTGCTGGCCCTGGCCGCCATCGCCATGGTGCTCTGGGTGGTGCCGACCCCGGCGGCCCACCTGCAAAATCGCGAGTCCGCCATGGTGCGAGGCAGCTTTCGTACCGTGCTCACCAACCCTCGCCTGCTCAAGCTCAACCTCGGTATCCTCTGCGTCCACACCCTGCTGATGTCGAGCTTCGTGGCCCTGCCGCCCCTGCTGGAGCGTGCCGGGCTGCCCCGTGACAGCCAGTGGCAGGCCTATCTGTTCACCATGCTGATCGCCTTCGTGAGTGTGGTGCCCTTCATCATCTATGCCGAGAAGCACCGCCGGATGAAGCGGGTCTTCATCGGGTGCGTGGTGGTGATGCTGGCCGCCGAGCTGGTGCTCTGGCAGAGCGGCCAGCAGCTGTGGGGTCTGCTCGCCGGGTTGCAGCTCTTCTTCATCGGCTTCAACGTGATGGAGGCGCTGCTGCCGTCTCTCATCAGCAAGGAGTCCCCGCCGGGCTACAAGGGCACCGCCATGGGGGTCTACTCTACCAGTCAGTTCCTCGGGGTCGCCATCGGCGGCAGTCTCGGCGGCCTGCTCTACAGCCTGGGGGGCGGCCCCCTGGTGTTTGGCGGTTGCGCCGCCCTGGCCCTCGCCTGGCTCGGGGTGAGCCTCACCATGGCCGAGCCCCCCTATGTGAGCAGCCTGCGCATCGTGCTGCCGGAAGGGGTCGAGGCCACCCCGGCTCTGGAGCAGCGGATCCGCGCCTGCGAGGGGGTAAGCGACGTGCTGCTGGTGCGCGAGGAGCACTCCCTCTACGTGAAGGTGGACAGCAAGCGCCTGACCCGCAGCGATCTGGAGCGGCTGGTCTCTTTGTGATGGCTGGCTGCGCGGGGCGGCGCAGAGCGCGGGCTGATGGGCGGCTGCTATGCTGAGATCCTCACTCACAGGAGGAACCTCTGATGTCATACGTGGACGGATTCGTGCTCGCCGTGCCGACGGCCAACAAGCAGGCCCTGATCGATCATGCGGGGCAGTTTGACCCCATCTTCCTCGAATACGGCGCCACCCGGGTGCTGGAGTGCTGGGGGGACGATGTGCCCCACGGCAAGCAGACCGACTTTTACCGGGCGGTGGCGGCCAGGGAGGATGAAACCGTGGTCTTCTCCTGGGTGGAGTGGCCGAGCAAGGCGGTGCGGGACGACGCCATGGGCAAGATGATGCAGGACCCCAGGATGGACCCCGCCAATCCCCTGCACCAGACCATGCCGTTTGATGGCGCCCGCATGATTTTCGGAGGCTTCAACACCGTGCTGGAGCTCAAGGGCTGAGACCGGCCATCGGGGCTTCACCCTGGTGGCCGGAGCGCAAGGGCCGATAGCAACACCCTGGCCCGTCAGATGATGAAAAAGCCCGCCAGCCGGCGGGCTTTTTGCTGGGCGCCATGCCGGGGGATCAGCGCTCCACCAGCGGGGCCGAGCGGTAGCTCCACAGGCCATAGGTGCGCAGGGCGTCCCGGTAGATGCCAAGCAGCTCCTCCGGGCTTGCCTTGGCCAGGGCCGAGAGGGGCTTGTCCGGGTAGGCGACGCTGTCGATGCGGATGTTCGCCGGGCCGCTCTGCCAACAGGCGATTTCCAGCAGGGTCTGGCCCCGGCGCACATGGCTCGCCGAGCTCACCAGGGTGGCGAACTCAATCTCGTGGCGGGCGAGGGCATAGCCGCTGTAGAGGGCGTTCTCCACCGTGCTGGTGGCGTAGTTTTCCTCGATGATGCGGGAGCGGTCGATGCCCTTTTTCGCCAGCCAGTCCGCCATCAGCTTGCCCTCGGTCTGGCGGTTCTGGGGCACGCCGCCGGTGAGGATGACGAGGGCTGCCGGATCGGCCTGGGCCAGGGCGCGGGTGGTCTCGAGGCGTCCCAGCAGAATGTCGTGCATGGAGCCGTCGGGATTGAGGGCATAGCCCAGGGTGACGATGGCGCGGCGCCCCTTCTTCTCGCCCCGTCCCTGACGCTCCTTGAGGGGGGTGGCGACCACCCTGTCCACGGTGGCGAACAGCCGCTGCAAGTCGGCGGCGCGACCGGCATTGAGCTCGCCGACCCGCTTGAGGTAGCCATCGGATTTGGCCTGGTTGCCCTTGAAGCGCAGCCAGGTGGCCAGATAGGTGTTGATGTCCAGATCGTCCGGGGCGGCGGTGAGGGCCTGCTCGAACAGGGCGATGGCCCTGTCCACGTTGCCGTTGTAGATCTGGGCGTTGGCCGCCGAGATGAGCAGATCGGTGCGATAGGGCTCAAGCTGGTGGGCCTCCAGCAGCAGGGTAGTCACCTGCTCCATGTTGCTCGGCATCTTGGCGGTGAAGCCCGCATCGGAGACCCGGGCGGGTGAGTGGAAGATGCGGGCGGCGTCTGCCAGCAGCTGATCCACCACCTGGCGCTTGCTGATGAACTGCTCGTAATTCTGCTCCTTTTGCAGGGAGCGCACCGGGGCGGCCCAGGCATCGGATGAGACAAAGAGTGGCAGCGTCAGCAGGCTGGTGAGGGTCAGAGCAATCGCGGTTTTCTTCATCATGGGGCTCCCTGTGGGGTGCGGGGCGCGATGTCGTGGCTCGTCCCCTGAATGCTTTTCCAATAAAAACAGATGCTTGGTTTGCTGCTTACTCTACTCCCTTCCCGATGAAAAAAACGTGAACCGTTCCGGTTATCCCGATGCCCCCCTCAGCGCAGCCCCAGACGTTCCTGCAGGAAGGCCAGCCAGGCCTCCACCTTGGCGGGCAGGTGGCGGCGCTTGGGATAGACGCACCAGATGCCGTGCTCGGGCAGGGCATGGTCTGGCAGGACGGGCACCAGCCGCCCGATGGCGAGATCCCGCGCCACGATGAAGTCCGGCATGTTGCCGATGCCAAGCCCCGCCAGCAGCGCGGTGTGGATGGCATCGCTGTTGTTGACCTCGAAATTGCCCCTGGGGGTGATGGCCACCTCTCCTTCGGGCCCGTGCAGCCGCCACTGGGTGCCGCCGCGAAACAGGGAGTAGAAGAGGCAGTTGTGGCGCTCGAGATCCGCCGGGGTGCGGGGCGTGCCGGCCTGCGCCAGGTAGGCGGGGGCGGCGCACAGGGTGCTGAGACAGGGGGCGAGGCGGCGGGCGACCAGGCTCGAATCCTCCAGCTCGCCGATGCGCACCGCCACGTCGAACCCCTCGGCCACCAGATCCTGCCGGGCGTCGCTCATCTCCAGCTGCAACTGCACCTCGGGGTGGAGGGCGAGAAACTCGGGGACAAGGGGGACGATGTGGCGCCGGCCATAGACCATGGGCACCGTCACCCGCAGCAGGCCGCGAGGGGCCGATTGCAGGGCGCCGATGGCATCTTCCCCGTCGCTGGCCAGGCGCACTGCATGGCGCACCGTCTCGAAGTAGCGTTCCCCCGCCTCGGTGAGGGTGAGGGAGCGGGTGGTGCGATAGAGGAGCTGGCAGCCGAGGGCCTGCTCAAGCTGGCTCACCTTCTTGCTCAGCACCGACTTGCTGAGACCGAGCTGACGAGCGGCGCCGGAGAAGGTGCCCGACTCCACCACGGCGACGAAGGCCGGGAGCAGGGCGAAGGCTTCCTGGTTCATGTTGTTCTCGATATGGAAACAATTTTGTTCCTTGAGGGTAGATTATCCCCAAATCAAAAACAATTTACCCTGCTCGTCAGTTCAACCAAGGAGCAACCCCATGATCCCCCCGCTTGTTGACCGCGGCCCCGGCCGCCCCGCCCTCGGCCAGACACTTGGCCAGACCCTGGGCGCCCTGGCCGCCTTCGCTGCCGGCCTGCTGCTGGCGCTGATGATCGCCCAGAACGGCGCCCTGTCCCGCGTCACCGACCCCTGGCTCGCGAGCTGGCTGGCCCACGGGGTCGGCAGCCTGGTGGCCGGGCTCCTGTGGTGGCTCTCTCCAAGGCTCCCGACGCCGGAGGCGGCCCCGCCCTGGGCCTGGCTCGGCGGTCTGCCGGGGGCGCTCACCGTGGTGCTGGCGGCCCTCTGCCTCAACTCGCCCCTCGGCATGGCGGGCACCCTGGCCCTGCTGCTGCTCGGCCAGCTGCTGTTTGGTGCCCTGTGCGATGGCCTCGGCTGGCTCGGACTGGCTCGCCGCCGCCCCTCGGGAAAGGACGCGCTCGCCGCCCTGCTGGTGCTGGCCGGCGCCCTGCTTATCGTGCTGCATTAGGAGAGACACCATGACCTTATTGATCCTGCTGGGACTGCTGAACGGCGTGGCGGTGAGCCTGTCGCGCACCCTCAATGGCCGCCTCGCCAGCGCCCGGGGCGCCATGACGGCGTCGCTGGCCAACCACCTGCTCGGCTTCGGGCTGCTCGGCGCCCTGCTCATCCTCAAAGGGGCACCCTGGGAGCGGCTCGCCGGGCTCGATCCCTGGCTGCTGCTCGGCGGGGTGCTGGGGGCGCTGTTCGTCGCCATCAGCAGTTGGGCCATCGGCCGGATCGGCGCCCTGGCCTGCGCCCTGCTCATCGTCACGGGCCAGCTGGCGGGGGGCGCCCTGCTCGATGCCCTGGCCGGACGGCTGGCCGCGAGCGATCTGCTCGGCATCCTGCTGGTGCTGGCGGGGGCTGCGCTGCAACGCTGGCAGGGCGGCAAGTCGCACTCCCGAGGGTGAGTGGGGCGGTGATGGCCTGGGTAAGCCGGCAGGGATGGCAAGAGCGTCGCCCTGCCTGGATGCCAAAGGCGGCTCGCCTGCCGGATCAGGGCCCAGATGAAAAGGAATAAGGCGAAAGAAAGGGAGGGAAAGGAAGAAACAGGAAGGCAACAGAGAGCAAAGAAAGAGAGGCGCCTGTCACCCTGGGCCGCCCTCAACAGCAGAACACCGGCGCAAGGCCGGTGTTCTGAACAGCATGGCGGCGGGCCCGACGGGGCGCGCGGTCAGGGCGGCTTAGGCGTAGAAAGCCTCGACGGTGCCCTTGACGGTGATCAGCATGGGGTTGCCGTAGCGATCCTTGGCCTTGGGGGAGGGGATCTTCACCCAACCTTCGCTGATGCAGTACTCCTCGACATTGGTGCGCTCCTTGCCGTTCACGCGAATGCCGATCTCGTGCTCGAAGCACTCCGCCACATGGTGCGGGCTGCGCGGGTTGGCCGCCAGACGGTCGGGCAGTGCAGGTTTGTTGTCGCTCATTTTATAGACCTGAGAGTGATAAAAAGTGGGTCATTGTAGGCAATGCCCGTCATGGGCTCAAGGCTGGGTTGCGTCTGATTCGGGTGGACAAGGTCCGGCTATAGTTGCTGCCCGGGCAGCGGCTATAGCTAGCTCCGAAAGACGGGGGTTGTCATGTTTTTACTGATTTTCAGTCCAATCATAATTTGCTCTTTATATTTCAGGTTCACACCAAATTGGTTAAAAGAACACCCACCCTTCTATTAGCTAGCCATTGTACGTCTTGCTCAGAAAGATGGGTGTCCAAAATATTATCCGCATAATGCTAGCGTAACAGCTTGCGGAGTTTGAGTTGATGCTTTTGCTAAGGAAGGTGCGAACAAGTCCCTGATATGAGATCATGTTTGTCATCTGGAGCCATGAAAAAGGGTTCATCATGAGTCATCAGCTCACCTTCGCCGACAGTGAATTCAGCAGTAAGCGCCGTCAGACCAGAAAAGAGATTTTCTTGTCCCGCATGGAGCAGATCCTGCCATGGCAAAACATGGTGGAAGTCATCGAGCCGTTTTA
>NZ_JBFOCK010000099.1:0-24533 GCF_040907765.1 Aeromonas sp. s9 | reverse complement strand
GTTTGCAGAGATTTTGGTGCGGAACTGAAAGAGTGTGACGGAGAGGCTGATCATGTTCACATGCTGATAGAGTACGGCCCAACAGTGCAGCTATCGGTGCTGGTGAACTCGTTAAAGGCGGTCACATCAAGGCGACTGCGTAATGAATTTCTGGACTTGAGGGGTGCTTACAGCAAACCCGTACTCTGGTCACGCTCTTACTTTGTGGGCTCTTGCGGCGGTGCGCCGTTAGAGGTGATCAAGCAATACATTCAAAACCAGCGGGGCTGACGCCCCGGCGAAATTCCCCTCCCACCTACGTCGGAGGGAGTCCCCTTTCGCATTTAAGATGGTAGCCGTGGTAGTCGAGGCCGGAGCGGTTCTCCACCGGCGGCGTCACCCAGATGGCGGTGAAGCCGAGATCCTTGATGTAGTCGAGCTTGGCGATCAAACCCTTGAAGTCGCCACGCCACTGGGGATCCCCCGCCTTGTAGCGATCCCGGTTATGGTAGTTGTTGCCGGCATCGCCGTCATAGAAGCGGGCCGTCAGCAGGAAGTAGATGCTCTCGGCGCGAAAATCGCCGCTCGCCACCCCCTGCTCGCCGATACGGTACTCGAAGCGCTGCTCCCGCTGGTTGCCGCTCTCGTCCACCGCGAGGGTGCGGATCACCAGGTCCGTGCCGCTCCCCTTGTCGTTCGCCACCAGGGGCTGGCCTGCATAACAGGCCGACGCCGTGGTGGGCTGGCTGCCGTCCGTGGTGAAATGCACGGCGGGGGCGGCGTCCTGATCGTCGCTCACTCCCAGGGTGATGGACTGGCTGTCCACATAACTCCCCGGCGCCGGGGTAGCGGTCACCGTGGGGGCCTGCACATCTGCCCCCGCCAGGGTCTCGAGTTCAACGACCTTGCGCTGGCTGTCAAAGCAGATGCGATAGCGGGTGTTGGCGCTGACCAGGTAATCCTGGGCAGGATAGGCCTCGGTCCAGTCCCCCTTGTGGTCAATCTTGAAGCGGGGGTTGCTGCTGCCAAACGCCTGCTCGGTGCAGAAGGTGGTGCCATCCTCGGTTGTCATGGGGGTGAGACCCCAGTTATTGGGGGTACCGCGGAAGTACCAGCTGTCGCCGCTCTGTCCGGCGGCCACCACCACGCTCACGCTGCTGCTGCCCTTGGCCCCCTGATCGTCGGTGACCGTGAGGCCATAGGTGAAGGTGCCCGTCTGTGCCGTGTTGACGACCATGCTCTCCGTGGTCTCGCCGCTGCTCCACAGATAGCTCGCTATCTGACCGTCGGGATCCGTGGAGTCACTGCCGCTCAGGGTGAGCGCCGCACCCTGGGCCACGTTCACCGTGCCCCCCGGGGTGATGACCGCAAGCGGCGGCTGGTTGTCATCCCCAAGCGGCACGATGCTGTAGGCCAGGGTCTGGTCATTGACCTGGATGCGCACCGTGCCGGTGCCGTTCCAGAAGATGTCGCCGTCGCCGTTGCTGTCCCCGAAGTTGATGGCCCAGTCGCCGGCCTGATCAAACTTCAGGCGCTGGCTCGCCTTGCCATCCATGTAGGCCTCGGCCTGCCACAGGTGATCCCCTATCAGGGTCATGGGGAGGCTGGCCCAGCCGTTGAAGGTGCCGCGCACATTGAGCTGCGGCAGAGTGCTTGCAAACCCCGAGGCCTCGCAACTGGCGACCGCCGTCGTGCTCACCGCCTGGGTCGTGGCGTTGATGCGGATCTGGTACGCCGTGTTGGCATTGACCCCGTAGTCGGCCGCCGGGTAGCTCTGCTGCCAGTTGCCGTACCTGTCTATCTTGAAGCGCGGCCCGCCACTGGCGTCGCCGCTCACGAAGCGCTGGCAGGTTTCAAAATTGACGCCGTCGGTCGACGCCATGGCGGTCGCCGCCCATCCATTTGCGGTGCCCCGGAAGAACCACTCCGCCGCCATCCCGGGCGGCGTGATCATGGTCCCCAACATTCCGGCCACGAGTATCCATCTAGCCATTGATAGTCCTTTGTTTTTCATTGTGTTGTGTGTGATGCCGGTGTGCCCCGGCATTCCCCCATCCGCGACGTCCCGCCTTCAGATGAGCCCGACCAGTCTAGAAGTCGCCGTGGTCGATTCGTGGCCATAAGGTGCGAAATGTGACCGCCATAGACCAGGAAATAAGCTGTATGTGATTGATAGCGCTTTCATTTCTGGGCATGGGGTCGAACTTCCCAGGATAGAGAGGCGCTCCCCGTGACGGCCGTATCGGGGGGTAGGATCAGCGCTCTGCACGGCGCCGTTGCCATTGGGGGCTCTTGCCGCCATGATGCAGGGCCGCCCTTGCCATCCCGGGCACCGGGCGGCTCATTCAAGGAGAGACGATGAGACCATCGGATTATGGGAGGCTGCTGGCGCTGGCCGCCATCTGGGGCGCCAGCTTCCTGTTCATGCGCATCGCGGCGCCGGCGTTCGGCTCCATCAACACCACCTTCCTGCGGGTCTTCTTCGCCCTCGTCGGGCTCGCCGCCATGCTCCTGCTGCTGCGCACCCCCATGCAGTTTCACGGCAAGCTGAAAGCCATCATGGTGCTCGGCATCATCAACTCCGGCGTGCCCTTCCTGATGTACGCCGTGGCGGCCCTCTGGCTGCCCGCCGGCTACTCGGCCATCCTCAACGCCACCACGCCGCTGATGGGGGCCCTCATTGGCTTCTCCTTCTTTCACGAGGAGCTGACCTTGCGCAAGTGGGCCGGGGTCATGCTGGGGCTGGTGGGCATCGGGCTCATCACCACCACGGGGGAGGTCGACCTGAGCGGTCAGCTCGCCATCGGGGTGCTGGCCTGCCTCATCGCCACCGCCTGCTACGGCTGCGCTGGCTTCCTGACGAGGCGCTGGATCACCGAGCGGGGCGGACTGGACGCGAAGCTGGTGGCCTTCGGCAGCCAGATCGGGGCCGTCCTCTTCCTGCTCCCCTTCTTCGGCTACAGCCTGACGAGCGGGCCCGCCGTCGACTGGGCCCAGCCTGGGGTCTGGGCCAGCGTGCTGGCGGTCGGGCTCCTCTGCACCGCCTTCGCCTATCTGCTCTATTTCAGGCTGATCGCCGACATCGGGCCCCTGCGCTCCCTCACGGTCACCTTCCTCATCCCGCCGTTCGGCATCCTCTGGGGCTATCTGGTGCTTGGCGAAACCCTCACCGGCGGCTTCGTGCTCGGCGGCGCCGTGGTCTGCCTCGCGGTCTGGCTGGTGACCAGCCACGCCAAGCCGGCCAGGGCGCAGGAGTAGGGCAAAGCCTCATCTGTCGGGCCCCATGGCTCGGCAGATGGGCACAACTGGGGTAAGATGGCCCCCATCGTTTCTCCCGCCCCGGCGGACACCACAGCAGGGCCAGCCTTGAATCAGCTCAACCAATCCAGCCAGAACAAGCAGCAGATCTTTACCGTCACCCGCCTCAACAGCGCCGTGCGCATGATCCTGGAGCAGGATCTGGGGCTGGTGTGGCTGACCGGGGAGCTCTCCAACCTCGCGATGCCAAGCTCGGGCCACTGGTACTTCTCCTTGAAGGACATGTCGGCCCAGGTGCGCTGCGCCATGTTCAAGGGCAACAACCGCCGGGTGCCGTTCCGCCCCCAGGACGGCATGCAGGTGCTGGTGCAGGCCCGGGTCTCCCTCTATGAGCCCCGGGGCGACTATCAGCTCATCATCGAGTCGATGCAACCCGCCGGGGACGGCATGCTGGCCCTGCGCTTCGAGGAGCTCAAGCGCCGCCTCGGGGCCGAGGGGCTGTTCGACGAGGGGGCCAAGCGCCCCCTGCCCCGAGAGCCCCGCGCCGTGGGTCTGGTCACCTCGGCCACCGGCGCCGCCCTGCACGACATGCTGACCGTCTTGCGCCGCCGCGCCCCGGACTTGCCCGTCTTCATCTACCCGACCCTGGTGCAGGGCAGCGCCGCCACCGCCCAGATCGTCTCGGCGATCATGCTTGCCAACCGGCGCGCCGAGGTGGATGTGCTCATCGTCGGGCGCGGCGGCGGGTCACTGGAGGATCTCTGGTGCTTCAACGAGGAGGCGGTGGCCCGTGCCATCCACGGCTCCGCCATCCCCGTGGTGAGCGCCGTGGGTCACGAGGTTGACGTCACCATCAGCGACTTTGCCGCTGACTTGCGCGCCCCCACCCCCTCCGCCGCCGCCGAGCTGGTGGCGCCGGACAGGAGTGCCCGCGCCCAGCGCCTCGTGCACCTGCGCCAGCGGCTCACCCAGGCCATGAACCGCCACCAGACCGCCGCCCGCCACGGCTTCGCCCTGCTGCAAAAGCGGCTCGACCACCAGGATCCCAAGCGCCGGCTGGAGCAGCAGTCCCAGCGCCTCGACGAGCTGTCCGCCCGCCTGCAGCAACTGCTGGCAAGCCGCCTGCATCAGGGGGAGCGACGCCTGGCCAATCTTGAGCTGCGCCTGCAGGCCAAAAGCCCCGAGAAGCTGCTGGCCGCCGGCAAGCGCCGCCACCAGCTCGCGGAGGAGCGGCTCCATGCCCTGATTGCCCGGCGCCAGGATGTGGCCGGACACCGCCTCGCCATGCTGAGCGCACGCCTCGACGGGGTCAGCCCGCTGGCCACCCTGGGACGCGGCTACGCCATCGTACGCACCCCGACCGGCGAGGTGATCAGCCGCGCCGCTCAGGTGAACGTCGGCCAGCCCCTGGTCACCACCCTGGCCGAGGGCCAGCTGCGGGTGCGCGTGGAAGAGGTGCACAACCCCTAACCCAGCGGGGGCACTCATGGCGCCCCCGCTGCACTGCACTTCACCTCCCTCTCCCACCCTCTACACCAAGGTGGGGTGTACCGCCGCCCGGTTGCCGGATGACCCGGCGCCCCCCTGCTCCCCCGCCAGCGGGTTGCGTTGCACGTATTCAAACAGCCCGGCCTGCAGATTGACGTTCCAGAAGCGTCCCGCCAGGGTGAGCTCAAGGCGCTCCTGACCGAGCTCGGCCAGTCCGTGCGCCTGCCAGCGCTCGAACAGCGGCAGCAAATGGGCCCGCAGCGGCGCAGGCAGGCACGTCAGATCCAGCCAGCCCGCGTCCAGGCCTCCCCGCAGCAGACCGTCGATGCGCACATCGGGGGTCTGCCCCATCACCATGCCTGGGGGGCGTCGCCCTTCGGCCAGCGCCTCGTGCCAGGCGGCCAGATCCCGCCCCTGCATCAGGCCGTGGCCGTGAATGTTGCCCCCCGCCCCCGCCCCGAAGGGAAGGATCTCGGCGCCGCACTTCGCCATCTGGTTGTAACGGCTGCGCTCGGCGGGGGTGCGCCGCCAGTGGCTGCAGGAGAGGCGCTGCCAGCCTCCCGCCTCCAGCGTTTGGGCGCCCTGGGCATACATGGCAGCCCGCTGCGGGCCATCGGCGGCCCAGCCCAATGTCCCCTTCTCCCCGGCGCGGGCCAGGTTGGTGCCCGCCATGGCGATGAGCTGGTAGAGATCCACCCCGTGCACGCCGCTCGCCATCACGTCCGCAACGTCCTGGCGCCACACGAAGTCGTCCTGGCCGGGCAGACCGAAGATGAGATCCGCCGCGATGACGGCCTCGTCGTGGCGGGTCAACGCCCCTAGCCGGGCCAACAGGGTCTCCCTGTCGTCGAAGCGGGCCGCCTGCTGGCGCACGCGAGTATCAAAGCTCTGCACCCCGAACGAGAAGCGGTTGAAGCCCCCCGCCAGCGCGGTCTCCCACTTGGCGTCATCGAAACCGTTGAGGCGCCCCTCCAGGGTCAGCTCCACATCCGAAGTCAGGGGGAAGCGACCAATGGCATTGGCCAGCAGAGCCAGATCGCCCGCCGCCATGTCGGTGGGCGTGCCCCCGCCCACATAGACGGCGGAGAAGGACTGGCTCTGCACCAAGGGGGTCTTGGCCGCCCTGGTCAGCTGCTCGCAGAGGGCCGCCATATAGCGGCTCATGCGCGCCGGATTGGCGCCATTTTCGAAGAAGTTGCAGAAGCTGCAGCGCTTGCGGCAAACGGGACGTGGATGTAGAGCGCCCGCGCCTCGGCCTGGCTCGGTTGCTGCCACCAAGCCTGCCAGCCCGCCTCGTCGAGCATCAGGGGCCCGGCACCGCCGCGGCTGGCGTGGGCTGAGGTCTTGGCGGTGAAGGCGAATGCGAGGGGATCCGGGGTCGCAAGACCCGTCATGGTCGGGGTAAACAGGGGGGTCATCACTGTGGCTACCATCTGCAAATAATGCAAATGATAACCAATATCAACAAAGCCACCCTTGTGCTGGATCAAGTTCTGGACCTGGGTGCTCAGCCAGGATTCTCAGGAGCGGAGGAGGTTCAACGCCGTCGAAGCGGGTGCGGAAACAGCGGGATGAATAGAAGAAAGGGAAGGACAATGCTGGAGGAGGAAGAGAGCCACTCCCCGGCAGGAGAGTGGTATCACACACGCAGTCGGACATCAGAGACAGCCTCGTCATGCCGACGCAGGGACAAAATGGCTCAGCCGTTGTCGATGACGATGGCGACCCGGCGATTCTCCGCTCGTCCGGCGGCGGTGCCGTTGTCGGCGATGGGCGCCGCTTCACCCCGGCCGCGGATGTCCAGGTTCGCAGGTGGCATGCCCACCGACATCAGGACATCGGCCACGGAGCGGGCCCGTTTGAGCGAGAGCTGCTCGTTGTAGCTCGCCTCCCCGTTGGAGTCGGTGTGGCCGTCCACCCTGGCCCGGTTCAGACCGACGCCGATGAGGGTCTTGCCAAGACGCTCCACCACCAGGCGGGTCTGGGGAGTGAGGGCCCCGACATTGTTGGCAAACAGCACCTTGTTGGAGATATCCAGGGTCCAGCCCTCATCGGTCAGCTGAAATCCCTGCTCCCTGAGGGTGGCGATCTGCTCCGCCGTGAGCCCCTGGGGCGCACTCTGACACCCGGCCAGCACTCCCAGCAGCAGCGCAACAAGCCCGATTTTTAGCGCCTTCAAAATGATCATTGTTATGGTCCTTTCACTATGTCCGGTTCAACTTCACGTGGTTCTCCTGTGTGCTTCTTCCTCCTTACGTTGTCGTTTGGCTTGATACATGGCGTCGTCGGCGACCTGCAACAGGGCCTCCGCCGTCTCCCCCTGCTCGGGGTAGAGGGCGGCGCCGATGCTGATGCCCACCCCGAGGTGGCGGCCGTCGCTCAATACCACAGGGGTGCTCATCCCCTGCTGGATCCGCGTCATCACCTCGTGCACCTCGTGCTCGTCCCGGATCGGGGCGAGCAGGATGACAAACTCGTCGCCCCCGAGGCGGCACACCAGATCCAGCGGTCTGAGCTGGTGCTGCACCCGCCGCGCCAGAGCGATCAACACCTCGTCGCCTACCCCGTGGCCCAGGGTGTCGTTGATCTGCTTGAAGCGATCACAGTCGAGGTAGAGCAGGGCGAAGCGCTCCTGATCCCCCTGGATGGCCTGCCCCAGCCGCGCCTCGAACAGAGCCCGGTTGGGCAGGCCGGTGAGGGCGTCGTGGGTGGCCCGGTGCAGCAGGCTGGCATTTTCCCGCTTCTGGTGGGCCTGCCAGGCCTCCAGCTCGTCGAGCAGGGTGT
This sequence comes from Aeromonas sp. s9, assembly GCF_040907765.1. Taxonomy (NCBI): domain Bacteria; kingdom Pseudomonadati; phylum Pseudomonadota; class Gammaproteobacteria; order Aeromonadales; family Aeromonadaceae; genus Aeromonas; species Aeromonas sp. s9. Next base: position 17,024 of record NZ_JBFOCK010000099.1, on the reverse strand, counting down.
TGAAGTCCTCCCCGAGCGCGTGCAGCTCGGCGATGTTGGCCGCCGGCACCCGCTGCTTGAGGGCGCGCTGGCGACTGACACTGTAGGCGACCTCGGCCAGGGCCTTGAGGGGCGCCGTGATGGAGCGCTGCATGCGGCGCGCCACGTGGAGAGCCCCGAGGATGCTGAGCAACAGGCGCACCAGGGTCGCCAGCAGGGTCTGCAGCAGGAAGTGCAGCAGATATTGTCCGTGCCCCACCAGGTGCACCCGGGCTATCTCCCGGCTCTCCCGCACCATGGCCACTTCCACCGGCCCCGGCAGGATCAGGCGGGCCAGGTGCTGCTCCAGGGTAGTCCAGGGGGTGGTGATGGCACGGCGCCAGCTTGCCAGCACCTGGCCATCGGGCAGCACTATGCTGGCGCTCGCGATATCCTCCCGGGAGGTGATGGTCTCCAGGGCATCTTTCGCCGCCTCCTCGTCATCGAACACCACGGCGGCCTCTGAGGTGTAGCTGATGGCGCGGGCCACCAGCTCGAGGTTGTGATCCGCATAGAGGCGCAGCGCCAGCAGCGCCGTGATGGTCAGGAACAGGCCCGCCATGCAGACGGCGGTCAGGGAGATCATCATGTGGGTGCGGCCCAGGCTCTGTCGCAGGGTGAGCCTGGGGCTTGCGGGTGCAGTCGTCATCGTGCGCCCTCGTCAGCCTTGGCGAGCTTCAGCACGGCCGGGTGCACCCGCACGCCGCTGCGGGCGAGCGCATCCAGGTTGACCCGAAAGCGGACCCGATCCGTGTCCGGCTGAAGGCAGAAGACAGCGTCGGCGATGCACTCCCTGCTCTGTTCGCTGATGCTGAGGATGGCGTGCCCCTGCAGTCGCTCGAACAGGGGGAGACGCCGCTCCGGGGCCAGCACCCCCAGATAGATCACATCGCAGCGCTGGATCAGTGCCTCGTCGTCGAGCCCGTAGCGATGCACGTCCACCGGGCGCCCGTTGGCCTGCCGCTCGATGGCAAAGAGGGCGCCGGCATATTCCGTCGGCGCCGCAATGCAGAGCCGAAGCTTTGCAGGCTCCTTGGGCCAGCGGGTGTAGCTGAGGATGTCGAGCACGGTCTGGCGCACCAGCTCGCTGCGAAGCTCGGCCGAGGTCGCCGCCACGGCCGCATTGGCCAGCACCAGCGTGCAGCCCAGTGGCAACAGCCACACAAAAATCCGGATGAAAGACAACAACTGCATGATGTCCGCACTTATGTTTACGTCGACAATGGGGTGGGCCGACGCCCATGAAGGGATTGCCTGAAGGGAGTCGTACCGAGCTTATCAGCCCGAGGGGGTTGCCCCATCCGCCCGCACGCAGGGTGCGTCACGAGGTGTCGCAGTGCCGCCCGGGGTGCGCGTCAGCGCACGCCACGGGCAGCTCAGCCGCTACTTCTTGCCAATCCCGTACTCGCGCAGCTTGTTGGCGATGGCGGTATGGGAGACGCCGAGCCGCTTGGCCAGCTGGCGGGTGGAGGGGAAGGCCGGATAGAGGCGCTCCAGCAGGCGGCTCTCGAAGCGCTTCACCGCCTCGTCGAGCCCCCCTTCGAACCACTCGTCGATGAGGGGCATGGCATCGGCCGCCACCGGCAGATCCACGTGCTCGGGGCCGAGCTCGTCCCCTTCCAGCAGGGTCATGGCCCGGTAGAGGCAGTTGCGCAGCTGGCGCACGTTGCCCGGCCAGCGGTAGGCGGTGAGGTACTCGGCCATGTTGCGGGTAAAGCGCGGCTTGGGACGTTGCAACTCGCTGGCGAAGCGGGCGACGAACTGCTGGGCCAGTGCCATGATGTCCGCCTTGCGCTCGCGCAGCGGCGGCAGCGCCAGGCTGAGCACGTTGAGGCGGTAGTAGAGGTCTTCCCGGAACTTGCCCTCGTGCACCAGATCCAGCAACTGCTTCTGGGTGGTGCAGATGAAGCGCACGTTGACCCTCACCTCCTGCTCGTCACCGACCCGGCGAAAGACCCCGTCCTGCAGTACCCGCAGGAACTTGGTCTGCAGATGAGGGGACATGTCGCCGATCTCGTCCAGCATCAGGGTGCCGCCGCTCGCCAGCTCCAGCACCCCGCGCTTGCCCTCGGTGTTGTTGCCAAAGGCGCCGGGGGCATAGCCGAACAACTCGCTCTCCGCCACGTTGTCCGGCATGGCGGCGCAGTTGAGGGCCATGAAGGGGTGGCTGGAGCGCAGGCTGGCGCCGTGGCAGGCGCGGGCCAGCAGCTCCTTGCCGGTGCCGGTCTCGCCGACGATGAGCAGCGGCGCATCCTGCATCGCGAGCTTCGCCGCCTGGGCCAGCACCTCCTTCATCTTCTGGCTCTCGGCCTGCAGGTGTTCAAAGCCCCCCACTTCCACCGCGTGCAGGGCGCTGAAGTGCATGCCGACCCGGCGGGCGGACTTGAGCACCACCACGGCGCCGGCCAGAGCCTGCCTGCCCTTCTCCTCGGCCACAAACAGCGGCATCAGATCGCCGAGGTACTCCTCGCCGCCGAGGCTGAGCTTGCAGGTCTGGGGCTTGATCTCCCCCGACTCCAGCCAGCGGCCAAACGAGAAGCCCTTGACCAGGGAGGCGATCGCCACGCCGCGCACCTCGTCCGGTGGCAACGCCAGGGTGGTGAGGGCGGCCTGGTTGGCCTGGGTCACCCGCCCCTTGCTGTCGAGGGAGAAGACCAGGTCCGGCAGCGCCTTGAGCAGGGCCTCTATCTCGTGGTGCTCCCGCTCGGAGGGCATGTAGGGGATGGTCTTGACGTCATAGACGCCGGGAATGCGGCGAATTTCCGGCATCAGATGCTGAAAGTCACGGAACTCCAGCTCGGGAAAATTGAGATAGATGATGCCTGAGGTATCGATTTCGATGCCGCGCAGATCGATGTTGTGCTCCACCAGTCGGTCGAGCAATTCCCGGGTCAGGCCCAGACGGTCTTCACAGCTGACTTCAAGACGCATTCGGCACACACTTCCTAGCTAACATTCTGAATAACGGGATAATACAGACTCGATCCCGCCAGTGCGAGCGCTCCCCCACAAAAATGCGGGCCTGCCCCGCTTTCACCGGGCAGGCCCTGTCTACGTTGGCGCCAGACGGCGGTTACTTCATCAGACCGTCGGTGCGGGCTGCCATGATGAAATCGTTGCGATGCAAGCCGCCTATCTTGTGGGTCCACCAGCTCACGGTCACCTTGCCCCATTCAAGCAAGATCGCCGGATGATGGAACTCCGCCTCCGCCAGTTCTCCGAGGCGGTTGGTGAACGCCAGCCCCTCCTTGAAGTTGCGAAACACAAATTCACGACGCAGTTGCAGCTCGCCGTTGACCACCAGGGGCTGCCAGTCGGGGATAAGGTGCATCAGCTCCCCCAGCTCCTGATCGCTCACCCTGGGGGCATCGGCGCGGCACGCCTCGCATCGTTGACTCGCCAGTTCAGTCATTCGGGACTCCTTTCATGAAACATCGTGGGAATGAATACGGGTCAGCTCGCCTGCTTGCCGGCAACGGGGGCAAAGCGGGGTGGACGCAAGCCAAGACGACGGGCCTCGGCCACGGCCGCCATGATCCCCTGCCCCTCCAGACCATAGAGGGTATCGAGACGAGGCAGCACGAAATAGGTGGGCTGCATGATGTCGATGCGATAGGGGGTACGCAGGATCTCCAGCAGATCGAAGGGTTGCAGCTCGGGCTTGCCTGAGAGGGCATAAGCGGTCTCGCCGATGGAGGAGAGAATGCCGCCGCCGTAGATGCGCAGCCCCTCCTCCCCCTGCAGGAGACCGAACTCCACCGTGAACCAGTAGAGCCGCGCCAGATAGACCCGCTCCTCCTTGCTCGCATGGAGTCCGAGCCGACCATACAGGTGAGTGAAGTGGGCAAAGGCCGGGTTGGTCAGCATGGCGCAGTGGCCGAAGATCTCGTGGAAGATGTCGGGCTCTTGCAGGTAGTCGAGCTCGTCCCGGCGGCGAATGAAGGTGGCGACGGGAAAACGGCGATCAGCGAGCAGCGCGAAGAAGTGATCAAAGGAGATGAGGGCCGGCACCGCCGCCACCGACCAGCCGGTGGCGGGCATCAGGGCGGCGTTGATCTCGCCTAGCTGGGGGATGCGGTCCAGAGGCAGGTCGAGGCGTGCCAACCCGGCCTGGTATTCGTCGCAGGCCTTGCCATCGAGCGCCGCAAGCTGGCGTGCAATCAGGATCCGCCAGGTGCCGTGCTCCTCGTCCGTGTAGTGGATCCTGCCCTGCCCATCCGGTTGGCGGGCCGTGTAGAGACTTGCCATGAGTGATCCCATCCTTCGGGTGCCAGCCGCCATCCGGGCGGTCACTGGTCGTTGAGTCATGGGATCACTGTAACGGTTTGCCCCTCAAAAAAGCAGCCGACCCCGGGGTCGGCTGCTTTTGACAATTGTAAATTATTTGTGACATCCCTATCGAATCCCAGCCACCTCACGACTTGTTGAGATAACCCGCCAACTGGCCGATCAGCCGCTTGCGCAACTCGCCCAGTTTCGGCTTCTCGTCGGCACACCAGGGGAGCGGACGACAGGCTTCCATGGTACGCATCCCGAGGCGCGCGGTGAGCAACCCGGCCCCGACCCCTTGGGCAGCGCGGGCGGAGAGCTTGGCGGTCAGCTCGGCGCCCAGCAGATCCATCCCTACCTCGGTCACCAGCTCGGTGGCCCCCGCATAGAGCATGTTGCGAAACACCTGGCGAATGAGGCGGATGCGGCTCCAGTAGCCGAGCTCGATGGCATAGACATCGGCGATGTCCTCGATCATCCGCAGGTTGCGCCAGAGCATCAGCATCATGTCGACCGTGGCGAGCGGGCTCAGGGCCACCAGCACGGCGGCCTCCCCCGACCATTTGGCGACGCGGGCCTGGGCCAGCTTGTCCCGCTCGGTGAGCACCAACTGGCTGTAGAGGGTCAGCACTTCCCGATCGCTGTGGCTCTCGTCAAGCTGGGATAGCCAGGTGCGATACCCTTCACGCCCCTTGTCACCGCTCTTCTCGGCCAGGGCCTCGCAGAAGGCCTGCCCCTGACCCACCCCCTGGTGGGCCAGCAGATCTTCGGCTCTTGAGCGCACATCCTGGCGCCGCTTCAAGGTGCGCAGCCGCAGCCATTCGCGCCCCGCCACCCCGGCGGTGCCCACCGCCACCAGGCCGGAGGCGAGCAGCCAGGCCCCACCCCAGAAGGGGGAGGCGGCAAACTGATCCACCAGAAAAGCGCCAAACTGGCCAAGGGACAACAGCCCCACCCCGCCCAGCCCCCAGGCCAGCAGACGATGACGGCGCCGAGGCCTGACGTTAAGCGCGGGCTCCACCTCGGTGAGCTCGTCCAGCGCGTCCAGAGGCTCGAAGCTCTCCTCTTCCAGCCGCCGGGCCGGGGCCGGTGGCTGCGCTTCGCTTGCCATCGAGGGCGCGGGCTCCAGCGTCACCTTGCCTTGCAGGGGAGCGGCGTCATCGGTGCGCCATCTTGTCTGATCGTTCATCGCATTCTCTCCTGTGGGCGCCCCTCGAGCACAGCGGGCCACCCACCCGTTATTCGAGGTGATCCCCGAGCAGGAATTCCAGCGCCGCATCGAGCCGGATATGGGGGAGCGCCTGATGGGCGCTCATGGGCAACGGGCGAAAGGCCTGAAAATCAAACCCTTGAGTTTTCCACCACTGCGCAGGCGGGATCTGGGCAGGCACCTCCCCCGGGAAGAGCAGCAAGGGCTCGCCCGAGAGGGTAGTGCCACGAATGGCGGGAAATTCCCGTCCGTCTGCCACCCCCTTGCCCACCTCGGTGGCCTTGATGGCGGCGAGCGCCAGGCATTCGGTCTCTATCCCCTCGAAGCGGGCCTGACCCCGGCCACGGCTCACCAGGTGCTGCAGGAGCGACACCAGAGGTCCGTGCTGCTCCGGCGTGACGTGATCGGCCTTGCTCGCCACAAACAGCAGCTTGTCGATGCGCGGGGCGAACAGGCGGCGCCACCAGTTGCTCTTGCCATAGGCGAAGCTCTCCATGATGCGGGCGATGGCCTGCTGCATGTCACCAAAGCTCGCGGCACCGGCATTGAGGGGCGCCAGGCAGTCCACCAGCACGATCTGGCGATCAAAGCCTGCAAAGTGCTGCTCATAGAAGCCCTGTACCAGATGCTGCTTGTACTGCTCGAAGCGCTGCTTGAAGGTGGCGTAGAGGGTGCCGTCTTCGGGGGAGTGTGTGGGCATCTCCCATACCCAGGGCACGAATTGCAGCAGCGGCGCACCGGCATACTCGCCGGGCAACACGAAACGCCCGGGCTGGATGAGGTGAAGCCCGAGCGCCTGCTTGCAGGCGTGCAGATAATCGGTGTAGCGGGCGGCCAGTTCGCTGGCGGCCCGCTCCTCGAAGGCTTGATCCGTCTGCCAGTGCGGCGTCAACCAGCCTGCCGCCAGGGCTTGCAGCTCGGGACGACGCAGTTGCTCCCGCACCTGCTCGCTCCACTGCTCGTAGTTCAGATCCAGCAGCGGCAAATCCAGCAGCCACTCCCCGGGATAATCCACCAGATCCACATAGAGGGTGGAGATCTCACCCAGGTGCCGACGCAGCGGATGGCGGGTGCGATAACGGATCTCGAGGCGTACCTCGGCCACCCCCCGGGTCGGCGCGGGCCAGGCGGGCGGATCGCCAAACAGGGCATCGAGGCCCCGTTCATAGGGAAAGGTGGGAATGTGGGCGTTTTGCTGGGGCACCCGGCGAGCACCGAGGATGCGTCCCTGGCGCTGGGCGTCCCAAAGTGGCAGACGACCGTCGATGGCCGCGTGCTCCAGTTGATTGACCAGCGCCGTGATAAACGCGGTCTTGCCACTGCGAGAGAGGCCGGTGACCGCCAGCCGGATGTGGCGATCCCGAGCCCGGTTCACCGCGTCAACGGCCTTGTGCTGGAGCACCGACCAGGAATGTTCGAGTTTGTTGCGTATCAAGGCGGGTCTTCTTCTCCTTGTGATCACATCAGAGAGACGGCCGCGAGGCGGTATCCTCGCGGCCCGGCACGATTAGAGCTTGCTGAACTCCCGTTGCAGGGTGAACTCCTTGGAGGTCACCAGCTTCTCGATGCGCTGCACCCTGGGCTCCAGTGCATCCAGCTCCTGGCCGATGCGGGCAAGGGCCTGATGAGGTGTGACACCTGCCTGCCAGCTGCGCGCCTTCATCCGCACCTCGGCGAACTCGGCATCCTCCTGGGAGTAGAGGGTGACCGGCTTCTTGTCGAGCAGGAACCAGGCAGCAATATAGGCGGTGAAGGTGATGAAACCGGCGAAGATGAGACCACTGATGGCCAGCAGCCGCACGATCCAGGTCTCCACCCCGAAGTACTCTGCCAGACCGGCACAGACCCCGGCAATCTTGCCTCGCTGGGGATCCCGGTACAGGTTGCGCCCTTCACGACTGACACTGTTCATACCTTGTTCCTCCAACCGGGGACTTCCGCATCCAGAATCGACGCCAATACGGTTCCGGTCCGCTCCGGCTTTTTGCCACGGTCATGACACCTCTCATTGAAAACCGTCATACCTTGTTTCTCCAACCAGGAACCTCGGCATCCAGAATCGACTCCAGGGCGCCGACCCGTTCCTGCATCTTCTCGGCACGCACCAGCAAGCCCTGCAGCTGTTCACGCTCACCATCGGCAAGGCCGGCGCCAATGCGTCCCTTGGCGCGGTAGTGCAGCACCAGCCAGATGGGGGCCACCACCACCATGAAGACCACCATGGGAACCATCAATACACCCAGCAGATCTTCCATCTGTTACTCTCCCTGTTTCGGTGCCGGATTGTGCTGGCCCAGCTTCTGGCGCATGGCTTCCAGCTCGCGGCTGATCTGGTCGTCCGCTTCCAGCTCGGCAAACTGCTGGGCGAGCGCCTTGTCGGACTGCCCCAGATCGGCGCGGGCTTCCATCTCGTCGATGCGGCGCTCCATGCGCTCGAACTTGCTCACCACGGCCTGACTGTCGCCACGGGCCACCTGGCTTTGCACGTTGAGGCGGCTGCTGGCGGCTTCGCTGCGAATGGCCATCGCCTTCTGGCGGGCACGGGCGTCTTCCAGCTTGGCTTCCAGCTGGCGGATCTCCTCCCCCAGCTTCTCGATGCCGCTGTCCACCGCCTGCTGTTCCCGAGACAGGGCGTCGGCAAGCTCCGCCTGCTTGCTCTTCTCGATGAGGGCGGCCCGGGCCAGATCTTCGCGCCCTTTGGTCAGGGCCAGCTCGGCCTTGCCCTGCCACTCGGCGACCCGCTCCTGATGGCGGTTCACCTGACGGCCGATCTCTTTTTGATTCGCGAGGAAGCGGGCCAGGTTGGAGCGCTCCTTCACCAGTTCATCTTCCATCTCCTGGATGATCAGACGCACCATCTTCTGGGGATCTTCCGCCTTGTCGAGCAGGGCCGTCAGATTGGAATTGATGATGTCGGCCAGGCGAGAAAAAATGCTCATGATTGTACTCCTGTGATAGGCATCGGGTTGTGTCTCCATTGACAATGGCAACTTGTGTGCCAATCTGGAACAATATTTAACTTGTTGATTTATATGGGCACTCAGAATGCAGTTCAAGTCCCGGGGAAACAAGTGATGATTAAAATAACCAACTTTTGGTAAGATTAACCAGATTTTTCAACTCACAGGGGCAGGGATGACCACGGCCACGGAAAGTCTGTTGGGTGAATCCAACGCATTTCTAGAAATCATCGAGCAGGCATCGCGCCTCGCGCCGCTGCGCAAGCCCGTACTCATCATCGGCGAGCGGGGGACCGGCAAGGAGCTCATCGCCCACCGCCTACATTATCTCTCGGATCGCTGGGATCAAAGCTTTGTCACCATCAACTGCGCCACCTTGAGCGAGAGCCTGCTGGAAACCGAGCTGTTCGGCCACGAGGCGGGCTCCTTCACTGGCGCCGCCAAGCGTCATCAGGGGCGCTTCGAGCGGGCCGACGGCGGTACCCTGTTCCTCGACGAACTGGCCACCACCAGCGCCCGGGTCCAGGAAAAACTGCTGCGGGTCATCGAGTACGGGGAGTTCGAACGGGTGGGCGGTGCCAAGCCCCTCAAGGTGGATGTGCGGCTGGTGTGCGCCACCAACGAGGATCTGCCTGCACTGGCAGAGAAAGGACGGTTTCGCCACGACCTGCTGGACCGGCTCGCCTTCGATGTCATCACCCTGCCCCCCCTGCGGGAGCGGCGCGAGGACATCCTGATGCTGGCGGAGCACTTCGCCCACGGCATGACCCGGGAGCTGGGGTATCCGCTCTTTGCCGGCTTCTCGCGCAAGGCGACCCAGCGGCTGCAAGATTATCCCTGGCCGGGCAACGTGCGGGAGCTCAAGAACGTGGTGGAGCGCAGCCTCTATCGCCAGGGCAACCCCCAGCTGCCGCTGGCGGATCTGGTGCTCAATCCCTTTGACTCCCCCTGGCGCCCCCGTGCCCGAGGTGACGCCGCCCCTTCCACGGACGCGCCGACCTCGGCAGAAACGGTCCCGACCCTGACCTTGCCGCTGGATCTCAAAGGGGCGGTGGCGGAGTACGAGATTAATTTACTCAAGCAAGCGATGCAGCAATCCCAGTATAATCAGCGCAAAGCAGCCCAGTTGCTGGCCCTGAGCTATCACCAGTTCCGGGGGATGCTGCGCAAATATCAATTGCTGGACGGGGATGACAACAGTGGCAACCAGGAGGCGGGCTGATGCCTGGCACCGGGTCTGTGCGCGCGGATAACGCGGCGCACGTCACCCCCGACGGGAGCGCCTGCCCGGTCGCCCCCCGCAACGCGCCCGCCCCCTGGCGGGCAACTTTGTCTGAAAACATGGTTCCAACATGAGAATGCTCACCCCCCTGCTGCTTGGTCTCCTGGTCCTGGTCAGCGGCTGTCAGAAACGCGATGAAGCCTCCAAAACCGGGCTCATCTATTGTGCCGAAGGGGCACCCCGAACCTTCAACCCGCAGCTTGCCAATTCGGATGCGACCCTGGATGCCAGTGCCCGTCCCATCTACGATCGCCTGCTCGAGGTCAATGCCAACACCCTCGGCATCGAAGGGGGGCTCGCCACCCGCTGGCAAAGCAGCGAGGACGGCCTCTCCTATACCCTGACCCTGCGCAAGGGAGTGACCTTCCACCGTACCCCCTGGTTCAGCCCGACCCGTCACTTCAATGCCGACGACGTCCTGTTCACCTGGCAGCGTCTGCTGGACGAACACCACCCCTTCCACGCCGTCTCCGGCGGCGAGTACCCCTATTTTTACAGCCTGGGGCTCGGCAACCTCATCAAGCGGGTCTACAAGAAGGGGCCCTATGAGGTGGTGTTCGAGCTGAACCGCCCCGATGCCTCCTTCCTCGCCACCCTGGCCAGCGACTACGCCATCGTGCTCTCCGCCGAGTACGGGGAGCAGATGCTAAAGGCCGGCACCCCGGCGCAGCTGGACAGCCGCCCCATCGGCACCGGCCCCTTCAGCTTCAAGGAGTATCGCCACAACGAGTTCGTGCGCTACCTGCGCCACCCCGGCTACTGGGGCGGCGAGGCCAGAATGGAGCAGCTCATCTACGACATCACCCCCAAGTCCTCCAAGCGCCTGGCCAAGCTGCTGACCGGCGAGTGCGACGTGATGAGCACCCCCTCTGCCAGCCAGCTGTCGGTGATCGACAAGGACTCCCACCTGGATCTGTCGGTGCAGTCGGGGATGAACGTCGCCTTCCTCGCCCTCAATACCCGCAAGGCCCCGTTCAACAAGGTGCAGGTGCGCCAGGCCCTCGCCAGCGCCATCAATGTGCAGAATCTGCTGCAGGCGGTCTATTTCGAGACCGGCCAGAGCGCTGCCAGCCTGCTGCCGCCCCTCTCCTGGGGCTACAATCCCTCCCTGCCCCAGCGCAAGCCGGATCTCAAGCTCGCTCGCCAGTTGCTCAAGGACGCGGGCTACCCCAACGGCTTCGAGATGCAGGTGCTGGTGCAACCCGGCGCCCGTCCCTACAACCCGGACGGCCTCAAGACGGCGCAACTGATGCGCAGCGATTTCGCCAAGATTGGGGTGAGCCTCAAGATAGTGCAGCAGGCCTGGCCGGTCATCGAGACCCGGCTCGCCCATGGACAATATGACAGCCTGCTCTCGGGCTGGATCGCCGACAACGCGGATCCGGACAACTTCTTCCGCCAGTTGCTGAGCTGCGCCGCCGTCGAGCGGGGCAACAACTACAGCCGCTGGTGCAGCCCCGCCTTCGATCAGCTGCTGGACGATGCGGTGACCACCCCGCAGCTCGCCTTCCGCCTGCGCAACTATTACTATGCCCAGTCCCTGCTCAACGAGCAGTTGCCGCTCATTCCCCTGGCCCATGCCCTGAGAACCCAGGTGAGTCGCAGCGACATTCAGGGGCTGACCCTGATGCCCTTTGGCGGCACCACCTTCAACCAGGCACATCGGGAGTGACCATGACAGATAACCACTCCATCGTCGGGCCATCGGCGCACCGCTCCCAGGAGGCATAAGCATGTTTTTCTATATCCTGCGCCGCATCACCCTGCTGGTGATCACCCTCCTGGTGCTGACTCTGGGGGCCTACCTCCTGGAGTTTCGCCTCATCACCCAGGTGCTGGATTTCTGGCACGGCTATCCTGATTTCCTCCAGCGCATCGCCGCCGGGGATTTCGGGCTCTCCAGCGTCTCCGGCCAGCCGGTCCTCGACGAGATCCGTCACTACTTCCCGGCGACCCTGACCCTCTGCCTCGCCGCCTTCGCCATCTCGCTGCTGGTGGGCATCCCTCTGGGCACCCTCGCGGCCCTCTATCAGGGGCGCAGCCCGGACCTCTCCATCATGGCCGCCGGCCTCGTCGGCTATGCCATCCCGGTCTTCTGGCTGGGGCTGCTGATGGTGATGTTCTTCTCCCTGGATCTTGGCTGGCTCCCCTCCTCCGGCCAGATCAGCCTGCTCTACGACGTGCCCTCCATCACCGGGATCGCCATCGTCGATGTGTTGATGAGCCAGGAGCCCTGGCGGGAGGCGGCCCTGCACGATGCCCTGCGCCATCTGGTACTGCCTTCCCTGGTGCTGGCCGTGGTGCCCACCACCGAGGTGATCCGCCACGTGCGCAGCTCCCTCATCGACGTGATGAAACAGAACTACATCAAGGCTGCCGCCAGCCGCGGACTTTCCCGCCGCCAGATCGTCTGGCGTCACGGGCTCAAGAACGCCCTGCCCCCGGTGTTGCCGCTGCTGGGGCTGCAACTTGGCAGTGTGCTCACCTCCGCCATGATCACCGAGGTGGTGTTCGACTGGCCCGGCATCGGCCGCTGGCTGGTGAGCAGTATCGCGCTGCAGGACTATGCCGCCATCCGCGGCGCCTTCCTGGTGGTGGCGAGCTTCGTCATCTTCATCAGCGTCAGCACCGATCTGCTGACCACCATCATGTATCCGGCACGGCGTAAAGAACTCTATGCAAGACAAGATTGATTGCGGTCTGTGGATGAGCCACGGTGGCCCATGGGCCACCGGCGCACAGGCGTGCCCATTCCCTTGCGACCAGCACGGGAGCCTGCATCATGCACGATAAATCGAACATCTATCCGGAGCTCAAGATCCTCTCCCCCCTGGAGCAGACCTGGGCCTCTTACCGACGCAACCCGCTGGCCATGGCGGGGCTCTGGTGCTTCGGGCTGCTGCTGCTGGTGACCCTCATCGGCCCCCTGGTGATCCCCTACGGCATCGACGATCAGCACAGCAACCACCTGCTGCTCGCCCCCTCCTGGGCCAACAGCGGCAACATCGATTACTTCCTGGGGACCGACGATCTGGGGCGCGACATCCTCTCCCGTCTGGTGGCCGGGGCCAGGCTCACCTTCGGCAACGCCCTGCTGGTGGTGCTCATCGCGCTGGTCATCGGCTCGGCCATCGGCATCCTCGGCGGCATGAGCAAAGGGGTGAAGTCGAGCGTGCTCCATCACCTGCTCGATACCCTGCTCTCCATCCCGTCCCTGCTGCTGGCCATCATCGTCGTGGCCATCCTGGGGCCGGGTCTGTTCAACACCCTGATCGCCATCACGCTCGCGTTGATACCGCCTTTCATCCGGGCGACCTACAACGCGGTCCACGCCGAGATGCAGAAGGAGTACATCATCGCAAGCCGCCTCGACGGCTCTCCGCCCCAGCGGATCATGCGTCTGGCCATCTTGCCGAACATCGTCGAGACCCTGGTGACCCAGACCACCCGCACCCTCTCCGCCGCCATCCTGGACATCTCTGCGGTAGGCTTCCTCGGTCTCGGGGCCCAGTCTCCCCAGCCGGAGTGGGGTGCCATGCTGGCCGATTCGAGCGATCTTATCTATCTGGCCCCCTGGACGGTGACCCTGCCCGGGATGGCCATCCTGTTCAGCGTGCTGGTGACCAACCTGGTGGGCGAAGGCATTCGCGAAGCACTCAAAGAGGGGAACGACTGATGTTGCCAGCCTTGTTATCTATCCCCGCCCCCGGACGCCCTGAGCGACCCGGCTGCGCCCTGAACGGGAGACATTGCTGATGCCCCTGCTCGATATACGCAACCTCACCATCGAAATCGACACCCCCCAGGGCAAGGTCAAGGCGGTGGACAGAGTCAGCCTGACCCTGAACGAGGGGGAGATCCGCGGGCTGGTGGGGGAATCCGGCTCGGGCAAGAGCCTGGTGGCCAAGGTGATCGTTGGCATCCAGAAGGACAACTGGACGGTGCGCGCCGACCGGATGCGCTTCAACGACATGGACCTGCTGACCATGGCGCCCAAGGAACGGCGCCGCATCATGGGGCGGGAGATAGCGATGATCTTCCAGGATCCCATCAGCTGCCTCGACCCCTCGGAGGAGATAGGCACCCAGCTCGAAGAGGCCATCCCCACCAGTGCCTTCACCGGCAAGTTCTGGCAGCGCTTCCAGTGGCGCAAGAAGCGGGCCATCGCCCTGCTGCACCGGGTCGGGGTCAAGGATCACCGCAAGGTCATGCGGGCCTATCCCCACGAGCTGTCAGACGGCATGTGCCAGAAGGTGATGATCGCCATGGCCATCGCCAACCAGCCGCGCCTGCTGGTGGCGGACGAGCCCACCAGCGCCATGGAGTCCACCACCCACTCCCAGATCCTGCGGTTGCTGGACAAGATGAACAAGCTGGGCAATACCACCATCCTCATCATCAGCAACGACATCGCCGCCATCGCGAACCTGACCGACACCCTCAACATCATGTATTGCGGCCAGATGGTGGAAGTGGGGACCCGGGACCAGATCCTGGAATCCCCTCACCACCCCTATACGGATGCCCTGCTCAAGTCCATCCCGGACTTTGACAAGCTGGTGCGCCACAAGTCCCGGCTCGAGACCCTGCCTGGGGTGATACCGCCGCTGCAGCATCTGCCCATCGGCTGCCGCCTCGGCCCACGCTGCCCCTACGCCCAGAAGCAGTGCGTGCAGACACCGCTGATGAGCAAGGTCAAGGGGCATCAGTTCAGTTGCCACTTCCCGCTCAACATGGAAGAACCGAAGAAATGAACCGGCACCAGACCCTGATCCGGGGCACCTGCCCGCCCCGTCAGCCCCTCTATCCGGCGAGCGCACCCAAGGAGACCACGTCGTGACCGAACCTTCCCTGCTGCAGGTCAGGGGCCTGTGCAAGACCTACCAGAACCGCACCGGCCTGTTCAGGCGCCGCGCGGTGGAGGCGATAAAGCCCCTCTCGTTCGATCTCGAGGTGGGCCAGACCCTGGCCATCGTCGGGGAGGCGGGCTCGGGCAAGAGCACCCTGGCCCGCATTCTGGCGGGCATGATTGAACCGAGTGGCGGGGAGATCGCCATCGAGGGGCAACCCATGGTCCACGGCGATTACCAGACCCGCTGCAAGCTGCTGCGGATGATCTTCCAGGACCCCAACACCTCCCTTAACCGGAAAATCCGGGTCGGCCAGATCCTGGAGACCCCCCTTCGCCTCAACACAGCCCTGAGCGAGGAGGAGCGCCGGGAGAAGGTGATCCAGACCCTGCGCATGGTGGGCATGCTGCCCGACCACGCCCTCTTCTATCCCCAGATGCTCTCCGCCGGCCAGCAGCAGCGGGTGGGGCTGGCACGGGCGCTCATCCTCAATCCCAAGATAGTGGTGGCGGACGAGGCGCTCTCGACCCTGGATATTTCGGTACGCTCCCAGATCATCAACCTGCTGCTGGAGATGCAGGAGACCATGGGGCTGAGCTATGTGCTGGTGGCCAACGATCTGGGGATCGTCAGCCACATCAGCGACGAGGTGCTGGTGATGCACGAAGGCCGTGTGGTGGAGCGCGGCAAGACCTTGCGGGTCTTCGCCGACCCCCAGCACGATGTCACCCGCCGCCTCATTCAGAACTACAACAACGAATACCGCCGCTGATCCCGCGGCGCGTTTCCCCTTGCGCCAGACATAAAAAAACCCGGCCTGATGTCTCATCAGTCGCCGGGGGATTGCGCTCAAAAAGTGATTGCGTCGCTCGTAGTAGGAACAGGGGAATGGTAGGCAGCCCCCGTCACCTCAACAACTGTCAGATCTGACAGGCAGTCCGCTATGGAACCGGAATTGCGGATCCGGCGAACAGATGAGCTCGGCCTCCAGGCGACCGAAGAAGGCCACTCGCTCGCTGATGTCTTCGTCTGCGAACGTCTGTGCCAGGGCCAGGTAGTCCTGATAGTGACGCGCCTCCGAGCGCAGCAGGGAGACATAGAAGCGGCCCAGCTCCTCGTCCAGATGAGGGGCCAACCTGGCAAAACGCTCGCAGGATCGCGCTTCGATATAGGCACCGATGATCATCTTGTCCACCACGGCGGCCGGCTCGTAGGTGCGCACATGGGTCAGCAGGCTGCGGGCATAGCGGGAGGCGGTGACGGGACCATAGGGGATGCCCCGTGCGGCCATGATCTCCAGCACCTGCTCGAAGTGGTGCAACTCCTCCTGGATGAGGCGCACCATGGGGAACAGCAGGGGATTGCGCTCCAGCTCGGCAAACACGCTCCTGTCTGATTCGCCCATGGTGCGCTTGCCGAGGATCTCCGCCTTCTCCGGCAAGGCATCGAGCTCCCGGTAGAAGGTCAGCTTGGGCAGCAGGTGACGCTTCTCCTTGGGCAGGCAGTAGCGGCGCACCAGGCTGTGGGCGGTGAGTGCCGCCTTGTTCTCGCAGTTGGCGTGATCGATAAGCAGGGTCGGCAACTGGGCGGGATCCCGCGCCATTTCCACCCACTCATCCGGGGTCTCGCAATGCAGGAACTGGCGAACGGGGGCTAACAGGTCATCCATCTGAACTCTCATCTGTTGATACGACACGCGGCGCCTGGCGCCGGGGGGCCTATGCTAACGGATCCCGCCCGGCCTGCCCACCGCCATCATGGCTCCGCCCGTCAGACGCCTGAGGGAGTCGCGGCGGATCAGGGTGCCGCTGAAGGCGGGCAGTGCGTCCCGGCTCCCCTCCTCCACCATGGTGGTCAGGCGGTTGATGGTCTCCTGGATCATCCCGTTCACCGGCATCTTGACGCTCGACAGCGCGGGAATGACGTAAGGGGCCAGGGGGATGTCGTCAAACCCCACCACCGAGACCTCGTCAGGCACCATCACACCGGCTTCGTGCAGCCGTTTGATGGCCCCGATCGCCATGTCATCGTTGCTGGCCACCAGGGCGCTGAAGCGAGCGCCTCGCGCCAGCAAGGTCGAGACGGCGGCCGCGCCACAGGCGGGGGTCCATTTGCCGGGGGCGATCAAGGTCTCCTGCACCGGGATGCCGTGCCGGATCAGCGCCTGCCGGTAGCCGGCCAGGCGCTCGGCGCCGGTGGGGGAATCCGCAGAGCCTGCGATGAAGGCGATCTCCCTGTGCCCCATGGCCACCAGCTTGTCCACCACCGCCTCCGCCGCCGCCTGCTGATCCGCATAGACGCAGTGGGCCGGATGGCGGCTCAGACGCCGGTTGAGCACCATGTTGACATCCTCCCCCACCTTAGCGCTTCGCGTCACAGGAGGGGGATTCCCATTACTGGGTGATAGCTGCTCGCGCAGTACCGGGTTCCTGCTT
>NZ_JBFOCK010000098.1:0-9945 GCF_040907765.1 Aeromonas sp. s9 | reverse complement strand
GTAATGCCAGTCAGTTAAGCCTGACTGGCATTGTTTTTACTAGGTTTTCTCGTCGCATACTTCTGTGGTTTGGCTTTGATGCACCTTGGGTAACTTCGTTCTCGGCGGGCGGGTAACTTGAACTGCTCTGCCTGTTTGTCCAACTCAGCGACACGCCCTGGAACCATGCCCGGTGACACAAACGGCAGGCAACTGAGTTCATGCAGCAGATACACCGATGCCATGTGAAAGCTCAACTGGCTGGCCGTATAGCCCTTTAAGCTCGCCGCCATCCTAACCATCTGATATCTCAGTAGGTTATAGGCCAATACCAAGCCCCATAGCTCCTGCCTTACTCCATCGGGTTTCTTGCTGCGCAGCGTCAGCCGGTGCTGTTGCAGGCTATGTTTCATCTCCCGATAGCCCAGCTCGATTTCCCAGCGATTCTGGTATAGCTCCATCAACTCGCTGGCCGGGAAGCGCAGCGGGTCGGTGAGCGAGGTCAGCACCTGCCGCTCCTTGCCGTTTACCGTCCGGGTCAGCAGCCGGGCTTCGAACTGCTCCGGCAACTCGCTCCACTTCTTCTTGGCCTGCGGACTGGCTCTGAGGCGTACCAGCACATCCTGCCGCCCCAGCTTGCGGATGACCTCGTATTGAGCCCCCTTTTTCAGCGGAATAAGCCAGTGACGCGCTACGCCCTGGCGTTGCCAGGCATGGAGTAACCCCAGTGAGTAGAAGCCCTTATCGAACAGGGTCAGGCTATTATCGGGTGTTTTTTCAATCAGTTGCTCTGCCAACACCATCTCGTTTACCGCACAGGAGTCCATCACTGTCTGGGTCAGCAGATGACTGGTCAGCTCCATCTGACACAACATGCGGACCTGGGGATATTGCGTCTCCCCCTGGACGGTTTTCGACTTGGCAAAGGCGCCGGCATTGTCCGGAGTATCGGGCGTGCGCCAGACCACCCCGTCCACGGCCAGCAGCTGCAAGCCGGCCCAGGTGGGGTGCTGACACAGCTGATGCCAGAGTGTGGCGGTCTGCTGGAACACCTGTCGAACGGCTTGGTCAGCCAGTTTTTGGCGCGCCTGGATGAAGGCGCTGGGGACGACAAACGGCCGGTCGCCGGGTAACAGGATATCGAGCTGGTTGGCCAGCTGGGCCATAGGGACATGACGAAACAAGGACATCCCGATAATGGCCCATAGCACCCGCTCCATGGGCATGCGCCGTCGGCGCAAGGAGACGGAGCCCGTCTCGGCCAAGCAAGCCTGCACCAGTTCAGGTGACAGCAGGTCAGACAGGGACTCAAACTTTCCGGGAGGACAGGCGTGAATGAAGTCGAGAGCTTGGTCGATACGCATAAAAAAATCCGAAACCCAACAAGGAGTTTCGGATTCTTACACAGCCTGAGGATCGGTCAATGGATTCTTAACTGATCGGCATTACGCCTCTGGCGCCTTTTTTCATGTCGCCAAGCCTGCCTCAGGCCACCGGCGTGAAGCGGCTCACCACCTGTCCCTGATGTTCAATCCACTCCATGAACATGGCGACGGGGCGGGCATAGACCTGACCATCCTGTTCGGATTGATAGATCACCAGCTGCTCCTGGGTTTCGGTGTGCAAGGCCAGGGCCAGAACCTGGTAATAGCCCCCCTTGAAATGGCGGTAGCGACCGGTGGCGGGTGCCTGCATGAGTGAACCTCGAGAGCGGAAAGATGAGCCCCCGTGCCTGCGTGCTCCCCTGGCAGACCGACGGGTCGGGGCTTTTTTACCCCAGCCAATCGTGCCAGATGGGGGAGATATTTCAATACACTCATGTTGCTTTATGAATCTGCCCCTCATCTTTCACTGATCTACCAAAGAGAGGCAAACGATCATGCTGAATTTAACATTTCAACAACCCTGTTTCAGGGGTAAATATCAGGGATTTATTCCATAAATTAGATTGTTCTAGCATTCAATTCTGTGAAGAATAGGGGCAGAGAAATTTGATACTAAAAACAGCTTTTCTGCCAACGCGCCCCACGGGGAAGGAATCACGCTCACCATGTTCACTATCGACAAGTCGCACAAGCTCGACGATGTCTGCTATGACATCCGCGGCCCGGTGCACAAAGAAGCTCGCCGTCTCGAAGACGAAGGTCACCGCATCATCAAGCTCAACATCGGCAATCCGGCCCCGTTTGGCTTCGAAGCACCGGAGGAGATCATCAAGGATGTGATCCTCAATATGCCCCAGAGCCAGGGCTACTGCGACTCCAAGGGGCTGTTCTCGGCCCGCAAGGCGGTGATGCAGTACTACCAGCAAAAAGGGATGCGCAAGGTCGACATCGACGACATCTACATCGGCAACGGTGCGAGCGAGCTCATCGTGATGGCGATGCAGGCGCTGCTCAACAACGGCGACGAGATGCTGGTGCCCTCCCCCGACTACCCGCTCTGGACCGCGGCCGTCACCCTCTCCGGCGGCCATGCGGTGCACTACCGCTGTGACGAAGGGGCTGACTGGTATCCGGATCTCGACGACATCCGCGCCCGCATCACCCCGCGCACCCGCGGCCTGGTGCTGATCAACCCCAACAACCCGACCGGCGCCGTCTACGGCAGCGAATTTTTGCTTGAAGTGATCGAGATCGCCCGTCAGCACAACCTCATCATCTTCGCCGACGAAATTTACGACAAGATCCTCTACGACGACATCTCCCACACCAGCGTCTGCACCCTGTGCGACGACGTCATGGTGGTGACCTTCAACGGCCTCTCCAAGGCCTACCGCGCCTGCGGCTTCCGCCAGGGCTGGATGGTCATCACCGGTCCCAAGGGTCGTGCCAAGGGCTACATCGAGGGACTGGAGATGCTGGCCTCCATGCGGCTGTGTGCCAACGTGCCCATGCAGCACGCCATCCAGACCGCCCTTGGGGGCTACCAGAGCATCAACGAACTGATCCTGCCGGGGGGTCGCCTGCGTCGCCAGCGGGACAAGGCCTGGGAGCTTTTGAACGAGATCCCCGGGGTCTCCTGCGTCAAACCCAAGGGGGCGCTCTACATGTTCCCGCGCCTCGACCCCAAGGTGTATGACATCCGCGATGACCAGAAGATGGTGTTCGACCTGCTGCAGCAGGAGAAGCTCCTGCTGGTGCAAGGCACCGGCTTCAACTGGCCGGCACCGGATCACTTCCGCCTGGTGTTCCTGCCCCGGGAAGAGGAGCTGGAAGAGGCTATCGGTCGCCTCGCCCGCTTCCTCAAGGGCTACAAGCAGTAAGCAAGACTCATGAAAAAGGCTCCCGCGGGAGCCTTTTTGTTGTCTGTCGTTTTCTATCCGCGCCATCAGCCGTGGAGCAGGGCCCCGGCCACCAGCACCACCATGGTGATCAGAGCCACCCCGATGATGAAGGGCAGCACCCAGCGCACGAAGCGATCGTAGGGGATCCTGGCGAGCGCCAGCCCCGCCACCAGGTGGGCGGCGGTGGGGGCAAACAGGTTGATCCAGCCGGAGGCGGACTGATAGGCGGTGATCACCAGATCCCGGGAGATGCCGGAGAAGTCCGCCAGCGGTCCCATCAGCGGCATGGAGACGGTCGCGAGCCCCGAGGTGGAGGGAATGAAGAAGCTCAGGATGATGTGCACCAGATAGGCCATCAGGATGAAGACCGACGACGACAGTCCGCTCACCAGCCCCTCGGCCCAATGCAGTATGGTGTCGATGATGACGCCGTGCTCCATCACCACATAGATGCCGCGCGCCACCGCCACCACCAGGGCCACCCCGATGAGATCCCGCGCCCCGTTCAGGAAGGTCGCCACGTAGTTGGACTCCGGCATCCGGTTGATGAGGGCAATCAGGATGGAGGCGCTGAAGAAGAGGGTGGAGAGCTCGTCGAACCACCAGCCCAGGGTGGGCAACAGATCAATGCCCAGATCCGACCAGGGCACCACCGCATAGATCATCAGCAGGAAGGTGCCGAAGAAGACCAGCATGGTGAGCTTCTGCTTGCCGCTGAAGGCGAGGTTGCCGCTCTTCATCTGGGAGAACTCGTCGTCATAAACGATATCGGCCAGCACGGAGCGGGACTTGTCCTGCTGCACCTGCCTGGCGTAGCGCATCACGAACCAGGAGGCGAAGATCACCAGCAGCAGCCACTGGATGACCCGTAGCCCTATCCCCTCACCGATGGGGATACCCGCGAAACCAGAGGCGATGCCGGTGGCAAACGGATTGACGGTGGAGGCGAGCACCCCGACCCCGGAGCCGAGCAGGATGATCCCGGCCGCCACCATGCGATCGAAGCCCGCCGCCATCATCACCGGCACGATGAGTGCCCAGAAGGCCACCGTCTCCTCCGCCATGCCGAAGGTGGAGCCACCCAGGGCGAACAGGGCGATCAGCACCGGGATGAGCAGCCGCTCGCGCCCGGCGAAGGTACGCACTATGGCCCCGACCCCGGCATCCAGCGCCCCGCTCTGCATGGTCACCGCCAGAAAGCCGCCGATGATGAGTACGAACAGTGCCACGTCCGCCGCCTTGTGAAAGCCCTGGATGGGCGCCTTGAGCACATCGAATACCCCCTGGGGTTGGGAGGGGAGCTCGTTGTAACTGCCGGGTACCGGCAGCAGTCGCTCGTCACCGCTGTAGTCGGCCACGGCCGCTGCAGCCACCGGCTGCTGGGTCTTGGCCGTCACATAGTGGTATTTGCCCGCCGGCAGCACCCAGGTGAGGGCCGCCATCAGGGCGATGATGATGAAAAGCAGGGTATAAACCGTGGGGAGCTGGCGCTTCTTGGGCGCCTCATGGGATGTGGTCATGGCTTTCGTACCTCGGCGGTGCCGTCTGTGATCCGGACAGCGCAAGCCTAGCGGGTTTGTTCGGGGAAAAAGGTGATCGCGGATAATAAACCTGAGGCAACAGGTTGAGTCTGCTGCAAAAAAACAGGGCCCCGCAGGGCCCTGTCTGTGCTGACGACCGACTTACAGCTCGACCACGTCGAATTGCACGTCCGGATTCACGTCCGCATCGTAGTCCACCTCGTCCAGGCCGAAACCGAACAGGCGCAGGAACTCCTGCTTGTAGCCGGTGTAGTCAGTCAGCTCGGAGAGGTTCTCGGTGGTGATGGAGGGCCAGAGATCACGGCAGGTCTGCTGCACGTCTTCACGCAGCTCCCAGTCATCCATGCGGATGCGGGCCTGCTCGTCCAGCGCCATGTCGGCGCCGTACAGGCGGGTGCGCATCATGCGGTCCACCTGCTCCATGCAGCCCTCGTGAATGCCCTTCTCCTTCATGATCTTGAAGGCCATGGAGATGTAGAGCGGCATCACGGGAATGGCAGAGGAGGCCTGGGTCACCACGGATTTGAGCACGGCCACGTGGGCGGTCCCCCCCTTGGCAGCCAGATCGCCACGGATGGCGGTGGCGGCGCGGTCCAGATCTTCCTTGGCACGCCCCAGGGTACCATGCCAGTAGATGGGCCAGGTCAGGTCGGTACCGATGTAGGAGTAGGCCACGGACTTGGCGCCGTCAGCCAGCACACCCGCATCGCGCAGAGCCGCCATCCACAGTTCCCAGTCCTGGCCGCCCATGACGGTGATGGTGCTTTGGATCTCTTCCTCATTCGCCGGCTCGACGGTGGCGGTGATGATCTGATCCTTGTTGGTGTCGATGGCGGTGGAGGTGTAGACCTCGCCGATGGGTTTGAGGGCGGAGCGCACCACTTCGCCGGTGTCCGGCAGCTTGCGCACCGGAGAGGCCAGAGAGTAGACCACCAGATCGATTTGACCCAGATCCTGCTTGATGAGCTCGATCACCTTGGCACGGCACTCGTGGGAGAAGGCATCGCCATTGATGCTCTTGGCGTAGAGGCCGGCCTCTTTGGCGGCCTTGTCGAAGGCGGCGGAGTTGTACCAGCCGGCGGAGCCCGTCTTGGTCTCGGAGCTCGGCTTTTCGAAGAAGACACCGATGGTGGCAGCTCCGCTGCCGAAGGCTGCGGCAATGCGGGAGGCCAGACCATAGCCGGTGGAAGCGCCGATCACCAGCACCTTCTTGGGGCCATTCTCGATGGCGCCCTTGGCTTGGGTGTAAGCGATCTGGCGACGAACATTGGCTTCACAACCGACCGGGTGGGTGGTGGTGCAGATAAAGCCGCGAACCTTGGGTTTGATGATCATGTGTTGTCTCTTATCCGTTTGATGGATGAAATCGGGGCATAAGATACCTCATTGCGGCCCGTTATGGTGCTCTGATGTGTTGAACTGCGGGGAAACAGGAAGGGATCCGTCGCTTTATGCCGCCATGGCACACCCATTGCGCAGGAGATCTCCCCGCCATGGACCAGAGAGAGGCGACGTGAGGACCGGAATGTCACACCCTGAACGAGGCCGTTGTCTGACCTTGCGCCATGTACTAGTGTGCAAGGAAGAGTATTCAAGGAGGAGTCTATGTCACGCATGCTGGTCATCTCTCTCACCTGCCTGGGGCTTGCCACCGTCCCCGTTGTCCAGGCGGCAGTCTATCAATGCGCCCGCGATGGGCAGATCACCTTCAGTGACATCCCCTGCAGCAGCGACGCCAAACCCATGGCACTCAATGTCTATACCCCCTCCCCCGAGGCGGTGGAGCAGGCGGCCAACCAGACCCGGGAGATAGAGCAGAGCCTGGCGAACGGCCAGAAACAACGCCAGGCCAAGGCGCTGCGCACCGAGATCGAGGCCAAAAAGCAGAAGATGAACAACGAGATGACCCAGATCACGGAGAACAAGGCAAGATCCCGCAATGTCTCGGCAGAGATGCAATCGGTCACTACCCGATATCAGAAAGAGATTGAGTCCCTGAACCAGAAACTCTCCACCTTGCAGGCAAAATAAACACTCCCTGTTTCGGGACAGAAAATATACCGAAGTGGCAATGTCGTCACGAGTTCACACATGCCGCACATCCAGAACATCACCCCCTTGGCCGTTTATTTCTCACACCAGAGGATCAGATAGCGGCTTTTTCCCGATCCCCGTAGCCACCTAATTTCACCGCGTTCCAGAAGACTCAACTTTATCCCCACCGAGATCCCTGACGTGCCACAGGGTTCATACGAGGGCGATATATAGGGGCATCGTGACAATTGTCAGTGCCAAAAGAGGCGCCTTCATGCCAATATTCCCTGGGGCCCAAAGCGGTCCACGAGATAAATAACCTTGGTACGAGACCCTACAATTAAGAAGCTATTTATCAACATTGAAAAATAAAAAGTTAATTTGAGTACGATGACGACTCATCAGGACGCAATGCTATTGTTAATTTACTCATATTTGGTCGTTATCCCATTCAAGGGTCTCATGGAGGAGCGCTGTCATGTTCTGGAATCAAAAAGCAAGCAAGGAAGCCTGTGAGTAAGCGGCAAGGGTGGTGGAACTGGGGGCATTTGAACAGGCTATCCAGTTGCAGGTCCCCTTCGTCCAGTTCACCCCGGCGGGAGTGGTCACCTTCGCCAACGCGCTGTTTCTCAAGATCGTGGGATTTGAACGTGACGAGGTGATCGGCAAGCATCACAGCACCCTCTGCTTCCCCGACGACGTCAATACCCGGGATTACGAGACCTTGTGGCAGGATCTGCGCCACGGCGTCTCCCGCAGCGGCCGCTTCATTCGCCAGTCGAAATCCGGCAAGGCCGTGTGGCTGGAGGCGACCTATTTCCCCATCGTGATCGACGGCAAGGTGGTGCGGATCGCCAAGGTCGCCTCCGACGTGACCCAGCAGCAATCCACCCTGGAGCGCACCCAGGCCCTGCTGGCAGCCCTGGACAAGTCCCTGGCGGTCATCGATTTCCAACCCGATGGCACCGTCATCACCGCCAACCAGAATTTCCTCAACTGCTTTGGTTACCGGCTGGAAGAGGTGGTCGGCAAGCATCATCGTCTCTTCTGTGACACCGAGTTCTACCAGAACAACCCCCATTTCTGGCAGGATCTCGGCTCGGGTGACATCAAGTCCGGGCTTTTCATGCGTCTGGGTCACCGGGGGGAGAAGATATGGCTGGAGGCCACCTACAACCCCATCTTCAACCACGAGGGCAAGGTGGTCAAAATCATCAAGCTGGCGAGCGACATCACCGAGCGGGTGGAGAAATCCATCTCCACCCGGGAAGCGGCCCAGAAGGCGTGTGCCATCGCCAGCGAAACCGTCGCGAGCGCCGCCAGGGGGCGGGAGGTCATCGACAGGGTGCTCGACACCTCCTCTCACATCAATACCTCGGTCAATGCGGTCAGCAAACAGATAGAGCAGCTCAACCAGCAATCCAGGAGCATCGAATCCATCATCTCCACCATCAGCGGCATCGCGGATCAGACCAATCTGCTGGCCCTCAACGCGGCCATCGAGGCGGCCCGCGCCGGGGAACAGGGACGGGGATTCGCGGTCGTGGCCGACGAGGTGAGGCAACTGGCGGCGCGCACTTCCAGCTCCACCAGCGAGATCGTCACCGTCATCAAGCACAACTCGGAGATCACCTCCCAGATCACCCAGACCGTCTCCGTCGTCTCCGACAAGGCGGTGGCAGGTCAGGAGCAGGCCACCATCATCGCCGACGTCATCAAGGAGATCATCGAGGACGCCAACTCGGTGTCGGACACCGTCAAGAGCCTCTCCATCTGAGCGACAGCTGCCAATGACAACGGGGGGCCCAGGCCCCCCGTTGTCATTGCTGTCCGCCCACCCGAAACCCGCTCAGCCATCCCCCAGGAGATAGTGTCTGGCTTCCTCGTCCGCCAGCGCGAGGGCGATGTCCCATAGCGCGGCGATGCAGAGCCCCTCCTCCCCCACAGCTTCCTCTTCCAGCGCCTCCAGGGCTCTGGCATCGGCCAGGGTAAAGGGGGGATGGCTCAACAGGCTTTTGGCCGCGGCCAGCAAGTGCATGTCGCTCATCGGTCGGCTCCTTCTTAGACAGCGTGTTTCCCTGCCCAGACTGTAGCCCAATGACGGCGACTCATCCCCCGGTGGCGACTGCCTGCGCACGCTTCCTGCCGGACGGCAGTTGGCCCACCCCGATGCCGGCCAGCACGGCGGCACAGGCCACCCATTGCAGGGCAGTGAGCGTCTCTCCCAGCAGCAGATAGGCGAGCAGCAGGGTAAAGACCGGTATGAGGTTCACATAGGCAGCCGCCAGGGTCACCTTCACCTGGGTCACCGACCAGTTGTAGAGCAGGTAGGCACCAAGTGTCACGAAGGCGCCGAGGAAGAGGATGACCCCCATGTCCTGCCAGGCCCAGCTCGCGGGCCAGGGCGCACTGAAGGCAAAGGGCGCGAAGAAGAGCATGCCGACGAAGGCCTGCAACGCTGTCAGTGTCATCACGCCGTAGCGGCTGGAGAGCTTCTTGAATACCACGGAATAGGTGGCGGCGCAGAGCATGGCGCCCATCTCCAGGCTGTTGCCGAGCAGGGCGTTGGGGGCGAACTCGTCTGCGCCCTCCCCCAACCCCAGCAGGGCGATGCCAACGATGGCGATGGCAAAGCCCAGCAGCTGGCGGCGACTCACCCGCTCTCCAAGCAGCACGAAGGCCACCAGAGCCACCATCAGGGGAAGCAGGGCACAGACCATACCGGCCTGGCCGGCACTGGTGTAACGCAGGGCGTTGACTTCAAGAAGAAAGTAGAGGCAGGGCTCAAGCGCCCCCATCAGGGCCAACCAGCGCCAATCCCCCTTCTGGTAAGTGACGCGGCCAAGCTGGCGGTAGCAGAGCAGCCAGCAACAGGACGCCACCCCCATCCGCATGAAGAGCACCTGACCGAAGGACCAGATTTCCAGCACATGTTTGAGGGCGATGAAGGAGCTGGACCAGAGCAGCATGGCCAGGGTCAGCGTCAGGACGGGTAAAGGGCGCACAATGCCTCCATCTTAAATGCGAAAGGGGACTCCCTCCGACGTAGGTGGGAGGGGAATTTCGCCGGGGCGTCAGCCCCGCTGGTTTTGAATGTATTGCTTG
>NZ_JBFOCK010000097.1:0-15570 GCF_040907765.1 Aeromonas sp. s9 | reverse complement strand
TCAAGCAATACATTCAAAACCAGCGGGGCTGACGCCCCGGCGAAATTCCCCTCCCACCTACGTCGGAGGGAGTCCCCTTTCGCATTTAAGATGGGCTGCTCATGCTGCTCGATGATCTCGTCCATCTCCTCCACCCCAAGAAAGCGCGGATAGATGATGACGCCATCGCAACGGGAATCGAGCAGATACTGGATGGCCTGGCGCTCCTCGTCGGCTCTGTGCTTGCCGTCCGCCAGTATGAGCTGGCGCCCGCGATCCTCGGTCATCCGCGCCACCTGGGAGAGCAGCTCGCCGAAGTAGACGCCGTGGTAGAGGGTGTTGGTGACCACCAGTCCCAGGGTCCGGGTGTGCCTGGTCGCCAGCTACCTCGCCACCAGGTTGGGGCGATAGCCGCACTCCTCGATGGCCTGCTGCACCCGGTCCCGGGTCTCCTGGCTGGTGTAACCATTGCCCGACAACACCCGGGAGACCGTCGCCTTCGACACCCCTGCCCGCCTTGCCACCTCCAGCATCGTCGTCATTGTGTTCTCCCTTGCTCGTAACGGGGCGCAGTGTACTGCACCGCCCCCGGCTTGTCGTCGCACGAATGGCGTGCAGGCCCGGGTTCAGTGATGCCATTCACGGATCCGGACGCTCGCTGCACAAGATGCTTGTCTCCCGCGCTCAGGCCGCGCACTCCATGTGGAACCGGTTCCACACTCAGTTTCATGCGCGTTCCCGCCCTTCGCGGCGGCGGGGGCGAGCAGGCCCACTTGGTTAAAAGGATCTACCTCGATGTCAAAAAACTATGCGGCTCTGGCCGGTACCGTCATCACCGCACTCGGCGGCGCCGACAACGTCGTCGCCGTGACCCACTGCATGACGCGGCTGCGCTTTGTGCTCGGCGATCCCGCCCGGGTCAATGGCCCTGCCCTCAAGGCCATCACGGGCGTGCTCGGGGTGGTGCAGGCGGACAACCAGTGTCAGGTGATCATCGGCAACACCGTCTCCCACGCCTATCGCGAAGTGCTGGCCCTGCTGCCCCAGGGCGGTGGGCAGACTCCGCTTCCGGAGGCTTCCGCTGGCTGGAGCCTGCGCCGCATGGGCGCCGCCATCCTCGACGCCCTGATCGGCACCATGTCCCCCCTCATCCCGGCCATCATCGGCGGCTCCATGCTCAAGCTGCTGGCCATGGTGCTGGAGATGACCGGCGTACTGGAGAAAGGCTCCTCGACCCTCACCATCCTCACGGTAGCCGGGGATGGGGCCTTCTTCTTCCTGCCCCTGATGGTGGCCGCCTCCGCCGCCGTCAAGTTCAAGACCAACATGTCCCTGGCCATCGCCATCGCCGGGGTGCTGGTGCACCCCAGCTTCATCGAGCTGATGGCCAGAGCCGCCGAAAGGGAGCAGGTGACCTTCGCCCTAGTCCCGGTGACCGCGGTCAAATACACCTACACCGTCATTCCGGCGCTGGTGATGACCTGGTGCCTCTCCTACATCGAGGGCTGGGTCGACCGCATCACCCCGGCGGTCACCAAGAACTTCCTCAAACCCATGCTGATCGTGCTGATCGCGGCCCCCCTCGCCATCCTCTTCATCGGCCCCGTCGGCATCTGGATTGGCACCGCCATCTCCGGCCTGGTCTACACGGTCCACGACTACCTGGGCTGGCTGTCGGTGGCCATCATGGGGGCGCTCTGGCCCCTGCTGGTGATGACCGGCATGCACCGCGTCTTCACCCCGACCATCATCCAGACCATCGCCGAGACCGGCAAGGAAGGCATGGTCATGCCCTCCGAAATCGGCGCCAATCTCTCTCTTGGCGGCTCGTCCCTGGCGGTGGCCTGGCGCACCCGAAACCCGGAACTGCGCCAGACGGCGCTCGCGGCGGCCGCCTCCGCCATCATGACGGGGATCTCCGAACCCGCGCTCTACGGTGTGGCCCTGCGCCTCAAGCGTCCGCTCATCGCGAGCCTCATCAGCGGCTTTGTCTGCGGTGCCGTCGCCGGCATGGCGGGGCTCGCCAGCCACTCCATGGCCGCCCCCGGGCTCTTTACCAGCGTGCAGTTCTTCGATCCGGCCAACCCCATGACCATCGCCTGGGTGTTCGGCGTGATGGCCCTCTCGGTGGTGCTCTCCTTCGTGCTGACCCTGGTTATGGGGTTCGAGGACATCCCGGTCGAGAGCCCGGCCCCCCGCGCCGAGCCCGTGCAACCCGTCGCCACCAGCCAGGCGCAGGCCGGGCTGTGACACCCCATTCAGACATGACAAGAGGTAACCAATGTCGTTAACAAGATTTCCCGAGGGCTTTCTCTGGGGCGGAGCCCTGGCCGCCAATCAGGCGGAGGGCGGCTATCTCGAGGGGGGCAAGGGGCTGACCACGGTGGACATGATCCCCCACGGCCCGCGCCGCATGGCGGTCAAACTGGGCCAGGAGAAGCGCATCACCCTGCAAGATGACGAGTTCTACCCAAGCCACGGGGCCATCGACTTCTATCACCGCTATCGGGAGGACATCGCCCTGATGGCCGAGATGGGCTTCACCGTGTTTCGCACCTCCATCGCCTGGGCCCGTCTCTACCCCAGGGGGGACGAGCGCGAGCCCAATGCCGAGGGCATCGCCTTCTACCGTGCGGTGTTCGAGGAGTGCAGAAAGTACAACATCGAGCCCCTGGTGACCCTGTGCCACTTCGATGTGCCCATGCACCTGGTGACCCAGTACGGCTCCTGGCGCAACCGCCAGATGGTGGAGTTTTTCACCCGCTACGCCCGCACCTGCTTCGAGCAGTTCGACGGCCTGGTGAAGTACTAGCTCACCTTCAACGAGATCAACATCCTGCTGCACAGCCCCTTCTCCGGGGCGGGGCTGGTGTTCGAGCAAGGGGAGCACCAGGATCAGGTGAAGTATCAGGTCGCCCACCACGAGCTGGTGGCCAGCGCCCTGGCGACCCGGATCGCCCACGAAGTGAACCCGGCCAACCAGGTGGGCTGCATGCTGGCGGGGGGCAACTTCTACCCCTACTCCTGCAAGCCCGCCGACGTCTGGACCGCCCTCCAGAAAGATCGGGAGAACCTCCTCTTCATCGACGTGCAGGCCAGGGGCGCCTATCCGGCCTATGCGCAGAGGGTGTTTCGTGACAAGGGGATCACTCTGGTGAAGGAGCCGGAAGATGACGAGATCCTCAGGCACACCGTGGATTTCGTCTCCTTCAGCTACTACGCCTCCCGCTGCGCCGCCGCCGACATGAATGCGGGCAACACCAGCGAGGCCAACGTGGTCAAGTCCCTGCGCAATCCCCACATCGAGGTGAGCGAGTGGGGCTGGGGCATCGATCCCCTGGGCCTTCGCATCACCCTCAACACCTTGCACGATCGCTACCAGAAGCCGCTCTTCCTGGTGGAAAACGGCCTGGGTGCAGTGGACGAAGTGAACGAGCAAGGGGAGATAGAGGACGACTACCGCATCGACTACCTGCGCGCCCACATCGAGGCCATGGGGGACGCCATCGAGGACGGCGTGCCCCTGATGGGGTACACCAGCTGGGGCTGCATCGATCTCGTCTCCGCCTCCACCGGCGAGATGAGCAAGCGCTATGGCTTCGTCCACGTGGACCGGGACGACGCCGGCCATGGCACCCTGGCCCGCCGGCGCAAGAAGTCGTTCTGGTGGTACAAGAAGGTGATCGCGAGCAACGGGGAGGATCTGGCCTGAGGCCCCCCTCAGTTTCGCCGCAAGGCGCATCCATGCAACAGGGGGGCCGAGGCCCCCCTGTTGTTCATCACGCTGGCAATCTGAAAACGTTTAACTGCCTTCGTTGAAGATCTCGAGGTTGCTGGTCCCTTCCTGCCACTCGCGCACGGCCTTGTTGTCGTCGCTGCGCAGGGCATTGAGGTGGTCCAGATAACCCTGATCCACGTCGGAGGTCACATAGTGGCCGTTGAAGACCGAGGTCTCGAAGTGGCGCAGCTCGGGGTTGATCTCCCGCACCGCCTCTTCCAGATCTTCCAGATCCTGGAAGATGAGGCCGTCGGCACCGATAAGCTTGCACACCTCTTCCACTTCACGGCCATGGGCAATGAGCTCGTTGGCGGTGGGCATGTCGATGCCGTAGACGTTGGGGAAGCGAATTTCCGGTGCGGCCGAGGCGAAGTAGACCTTGGCGGCCCCCGCTTCACGGGCCATCTGGATGATTTGCTCGGAGGTGGTGCCCCGCACGATGGAGTCGTCCACCAGCAACACCTTCATGCCCTTGAATTCGGAGCTGATGGCGTTGAGCTTGCGGCGCACCGACTTCTTGCGCTGGGTCTGGCCCGGCATGATGAAGGTACGGCCGATGTAGCGGTTCTTCACGAAGCCCTGACGGTACGGCAGGCCCAGGGTGTGGGCGATTTCCAGCGCCACGTCGCAGGAAGTCTCGGGGATGGGGATGACCACGTCCACGTCGAGATCGTCCCACTCCCGTGCGATCTTCTGGCCCAGCTTGCGACCCATGTTGAGGCGGGCGGCATAGACGGAGACCTTGTCGATGAAGGAGTCGGGACGGGCGAAGTAGACGTATTCGAAGATGCAGGGGTTCATCTGCGGGTTCTCCGCACACTGCTCGGAGAAGAGCTGGCCCTGCTCGGTGATGTAGATGGCCTCGCCCGGGGCGACGTCACGCACCGTCTCGAAGCCGATGGCGTCGAGGGCCACGCTCTCGGAGGCGAGCATGTACTCCACCTGCCCCTGCTCGTCGACCCGGCGACCCAGGATCAGCGGGCGAATGCCGTTCGGATCGCGAAAGCCGATGAGGCCGTGGCCGATCACCAGAGAGACCACGGCATAGGCGCCGCGGATCTGCTGGTGCACCTTGCACACCGCCGAGAAGATATCTTCCGGGCGCAGCGCCATCTTGTCGCACAAGTCCAGCTCGTGGGCCAGCACGTTCAACAGCACTTCGGAGTCCGAGGTGGTATTGATGTGGCGGCGGGCCACCTTGAACTGCTGCTCCTTGAGCTCCTTGGCGTTGGTGAGGTTGCCGTTGTGGGCCAGCACCATGCCGTAGGGGGAGTTCACGTAAAACGGCTGCGCCTCTGCCGCACTGGAGCTGCCTGCGGTGGGATAACGGACGTGTCCGATGCCGATATTCCCTTTCAGGCGCTGCATGTGGCGCACTTCAAACACATCCTTCACCAGACCGTTGGCCTTGCGTTGCCGGAAGTTTCCACTGTCAATGGTCACGATCCCGGCGGCATCCTGTCCCCTGTGCTGCAACACCGTCAAGGCGTCGTAGAGGGCCTGATTGACGGGGGTGGTGCCAACTATACCGACAATACCGCACATGTCTTTGCTACCTCGAAGTCACTGTACCTGTTGAAGAAAACTGGACGAGTTCATCATGAACCCGAAAAACCACTGGATCACCGGCTTGAACTCCGGCACCAGCCTGGACGCCACCCACCAGTCGCTCTGGGAGAGGCTGGTGAAGGTATCCATGAAAAACAGCAGGGCGCTGACGATCAGCACCCCGCGAATGGCGCCAAAACAGACCCCGAGCACCCTGTCGGTGCCGGAGAGCCCGGTCTTTTCCACCAGCAGGCCTACCACGTAGTTCACCACGCTCCCCAGGATCAGGGTCGCCACGAACAGGGCGGCGATGGCCAGACCGTTGCGAACCATGGCATCGGAGAAAGAGGTGAAATAGACGGCGAGATCAGGATAGAAATGGCTGGCAATGAAAAAGGCGACGAACCAGGTGACCAGAGACATGGCCTCCTTGAGAAAGCCGCGCACCAGGCTGATGAGGGCGGAGAAACCGACGATGCCGATGATGGCGTAATCAATCCAGACCATAGAAAAAGATGTCCTGCGAAATTGCGGCGCAGTCTAACAAAAACGATTGCGCAATGCTTGATAAAATTGTGTTACAGGCCCGAAGGGAGCTATCCCTTCCCCTTGCGGCGGGTTTCCCGGGCCCAGAATGCACAACGCCATGGCATGCCATGGCGTTGTCGTCTGCAACCAGCGCTTACCCGATGTGGGTCAGGCCGCCCATGTAGGATTGCAGCGCAGCCGGGATGGCGATGCGGCCATCTGCCTGCTGGTAGTTCTCGAGCACGGCCACCAGGGTACGACCCACCGCCAGACCGGAACCATTCAGGGTATGAATGAGCTGCGGCTTGCCGTCGATACGCACGCGAGCCTGCATGCGGCGCGCCTGGAAGTCGGTGCAGTTGGAGACGGAGGAGATCTCGCGATAGGTGTTCTGGGCCGGCAGCCACACTTCCAGATCGTAGGTCTTGGCAGCGCAGAAGCCCATGTCACCGGTGGAAAGCGCCATCACGCGATACGGCAGCTCCAGCAGTTGCAGCACCTTCTCGGCGTGACCCACCATCTCTTCCAGGGCATCCCAGGATTTTTCCGGGTGCACCAGTTGCACCATCTCGACCTTGTCGAACTGGTGCATGCGGATGAGGCCACGGGTATCACGACCGTAGGAGCCCGCTTCGGAGCGGAAGCAGGGGCTGTGGGCGGTCATCTTGATGGGCAGCTCCTGCTCGTCGAAGATCTCGTCACGGGCCATGTTGGTGAGCGGCACTTCGGAGGTCGGGATGAGGGAGAACTTGCGCACCTTGCCTTCGTCTTCCCCTTCCCCTTCGATGCCGGTATTGAAAAGATCCTGGGAGAACTTGGGCAGCTGGCCGGTGCCGTACAGGCTGTCCGGGTTGACCAGATAGGGCACGTAGCACTCGGTGTAGCCGTGCTGCAGGGTGTGCAGGTCCAGCATGAACTGGGCCAGGGCGCGGTGCAGACGGGCAATCTGGCCCTTCATCACCACGAAACGGGCGCCGGAGAGCTTGACGCCGTTCTTGAAGTCGACCCCCTTGGCCGCCTCACCCAGATCGATGTGATCGCGCACCGGGAAATCGAACTCACGCGGGGTACCCCAGCGGCGGACCTCCACGTTGTCGTTCTCGTCACGGCCCACCGGGGTGGTCTCGCTCGGCAGGTTGGGGATGGCGTCGGCGATCCCCTTGAGCTGGGCCAGCAGGGCCTCCAGCTCGACCTTGCTGGTCTCGAGCTCGTCGTTGATCTTGGTCACCTCGGCCTTGAGGGGGGCAACATCTTCACCACGACGGGCAGCCTCACCGATGGACTTGGAGCGGGCGTTGCGCTCGGCCTGCAGCTCCTGGGTGCGGGACTGCAGATCCTTGCGTTTCTCTTCCAGAACATTGACCGCCGCTACGTCCAGAACGTAGCCACGTGTCGCCAGACGAGCGGCAGCTTCGGTGATGTCGCTGCGCAGATATTTGGGATCCAGCATGGTTTACCTACTTTTTTAATGGGATCTGGGCCCGGGTCATCGTGACCGGGTTGGGAAACAGATCCGGAAGTTAACATCGGTTGGCGCACCCCTTTGCCTTCGGAATCGGGCCTTCGAAATCAAGAAGATGGTGCAAGGCCAAGACAACCGGGGTCAGACGGGCAGTGTAGCAGACCGCCCCCCCGCCCGAACAGGGACTATTGCGCCCGTTTTTTCCGGGCCCCCCTCCCCTGATAACCCTGCCGTGCGCTTTCCGGGCAAGGGGCTTGAAGGTCTTTCCTATCGCTTGCGCGGACTCTGCTTGTCCAGCTCATGCAGATAGTCGAGCTTCTGGGCTATCTGCTTCTCAAGCCCCCGCTCGGTGGGCTGATAGTACTGCTTGCCGGCAAGCTCCGGGGGGAAGTACTGCTCGCCGGCGGCATAGGCCCCCGGCTCGTCGTGGGCGTAGCGATACTCGGCGCCGTAGCCCAGCTCGCTCATGAGCTTGGTAGGGGCATTGCGAAGGTGCGGTGGCACCTCGAAGTCCGGCAGGTTCTTGGCGTCGTGAAGCGCCGCCTTCCAGGCGGTGTAGACCGCATTGCTCTTGGGGGCGCAGGCGAGGTAGACGATGGCCTGGGCGATGGCCCGCTCCCCTTCCGCCGGGCCGATGCGATGGAAGCAGTCCCAGGCCGAGAGCGCCACCTGCATGGCACGGGGATCGGCGTTGCCCACGTCTTCCGAGGCAATGGCCAGCAAGCGGCGGGCGATGTAAAGGGGATCGCAGCCGGCGCTCACCATGCGGGCATACCAGTAGAGGGCCGCATCCGGTGCCGAGCCGCGAATGGACTTGTGCACCGCCGAGATGAGGTCGTAGAAGTGATCGCCGCCCTTGTCGAAACGGGCCACGTGCTCCCCCACCACGGCGGCGAGCAGGGTACTGTCGATCACCCGCGCCCCTGAGCTGTCGGCCTCGGCCATGTCGGCCAGGAGCTCCAGATAGTTCAGAGACTTGCGCCCGTCCCCGTCCACCGCTTTCGCCAGCGCCTCCTTGGCCCCGGGGGCAAAGCGCAGGCTAGGGTCATTGAGGCCGCGCGGGTCCTGCATCGCCTGATCGATCATGGCGAGGATGTCCTGCTCCTCCAGCCTCTTGAGCAGATAGACCCGGGCCCGGGAGAGCAGCGCATTGTTGAGCTCGAACGAGGGGTTCTCGGTGGTGGCGCCGATGAAGGTGATGGTGCCGTCTTCGATGTGGGGCAGGAAGACATCCTGCTGGCTCTTGTTGAAGCGGTGGACTTCATCCACGAACAGGATGGTGCGCACCCCGCGCCACCCGTTCTCCTTCGCCTTGTCGAGGGCGGCGCGGATCTCCTTGATGCCGGAGGTGACCGCCGAGAGCCGCTCCACCTCCGCCTGGCAGTAGTGGGCAACCAGTTCTGCCAGCGTGGTCTTGCCGGTGCCGGGGGGGCCCCAGAGGATCATGGAGTGGCAGTGCCCCGCCAGGATCGCTTTTCGCAGGGGCGTGTCCGGCCCCAGGATATGCTGCTGGCCGATGTACTGCTCGAGGGTTTGCGGCCGCATCCGGGCCGCCAGCGGACGAAAGTCCGAGGAGAAATCCAGGGATAAATTGCTCATCTGCATTGACCTTGCATCTGACCGGTCATAAACAACGCCCGGTCAGACGATAACGCCGGTAACGGCTGGCTCATCAGCGCTGGTCGTCCAGCTCGACCCCCTTCGGGATCTTGAAGACAAATTCGTTGCCCTTGAGCACCGGCTTGCGGTTGAAGCTGCTCAGAGTGAACTCGCTCCACTGGCCCTGGGCTTCTTTCACATCGAAGCGACTGATGTTGTTCTGACGGTCGAAGGTGATGCGAAAGGAGGCGATCAACTCGTCCTTGTTGCGGCTGGTGACGGTGTAGACATCCCCTTCCTGGGTCACGTCATAGTTCTTCCAGAGGCTGTTGTCGTTGCCCGCGATGAGCACGAAGGGGGTGTTGAGCACCGCATCCTTCATCTTGAGGGCGGTGACCTGCTCAACGAAGGGATCGTACACCCACACATCCTTGCCATCGGCCACGATCAAACTCTCGTCCGGGGAGGTAGTGTGCCAGTTGAAGCGGTTGGGCCGCTGTACCAGCAGGGAACCGCTCGCCTTTTGCAGCTCCTTGCCCTTGCTGTCATAGACGGTCTGGGCAAACGTCGCGGAGAAGACATTGACGGAGGAGAGCTTCTCCTTGAGATCGCTGGCCGCATCGGCCCACACCTGGCTGCTGGCAACCAGCAGAATGGAACCCATCAACAGTTGTTTTTTCATCAGGCTCTTCATAGGGAGGTTCTCGATAAAAGGCCACGCCCGCAAAGGGCATGGCCAGAATGATACAGGAGTTAGGCTTAGTCACGAACCGGCGGCGGTGCCAGCACGTCGCGCTGGCCGTTGCCACCCGGGGCGCTGACGATGCCCTGGTTTTCCATCTGCTCGATGAGACGGGCCGCCCGGTTGTAACCGATCTTGAACTTGCGCTGGACGCTGGAGGTGGAGCCACGGCGGGATTCCACCACGAAGGCCACCGCCTCGTCGAACAGGGGATCGAGCTCTTCATCGCCGCCCCCGCCGAAGTCGCCACCGCCGCCCTCGCCGTCCGACTCGCCGGAGAGGATCTCGTCGATGTAATCCGGCTCGCCACGCAGTTTCCAGTCCGCCACCACCTTGTGTACCTCGTGGTCATCGACGAAGGCACCGTGGACACGGGTGGGGTTGGAGGTGCCGGCAGGCATGTAGAGCATGTCACCCATGCCGAGCAGGGATTCGGCGCCCCCCTGGTCCAGGATGGTGCGCGAATCGATCTTGCTCGACACCTGGAAGGAGATACGGGTCGGGATGTTGGCCTTGATGAGACCGGTAATGACATCCACCGACGGACGCTGGGTCGCGAGGATAAGGTGAATACCGGCCGCCCGTGCCTTCTGGGCGATACGGGCGATCAGCTCTTCCACCTTCTTGCCGACGATCATCATCATGTCGGCGAACTCGTCCACCACCACCACGATGTGAGGCAGTTTTTCCAGCTCCGGCGGCATCTGATCCATGGAGTCACCCGGACGCCACAGGGGGTCGACCAAGGGATCCCCCGCCTCGATGGCGGCCAACACCTTGTCGTTGTACCCCTTGAGGTTGCGCACCCCGACCGCGGACATCAGCTTGTAACGACGCTCCATCTCGCCTACGCACCAGCGCAGGGCGTTGGCGGCATCCTTCATGTCGGTGACCACCTCGGTCAGCAGATGCGGAATGCCTTCATAGACCGAGAGCTCCAGCATCTTGGGGTCGATCATGATGAAGCGCAGATCCTCGGGGGAGGATTTGTAGAGCATGGAGATGATCATGGTGTTCACCCCCACCGACTTGCCCGAGCCCGTGGTACCCGCCACCAGCAGGTGGGGCATCTTGGCGAGGTTCACCACCACGGGTTCCCCCGCGATGTCCTGACCCAGCCCCATGGTGAGCGGATTGCGACTGGCCGCGAACGCCTCGCAGTCGAGGGTTTCCCGCAGGTAGACGGTCTGGCGTACCCGGTTGGGCAGCTCGATCCCGACGAACGTCTTGCCCGGGATCACTTCCACCACCCGCACGCTGCTGGCAGAGAGAGAACGGGCGAGATCCCGGGAAAGATTGGTGATCTTGCTCGCCTTCATGCCCGGCGCCAGGTCCAGCTCGAAGCGGGTAATGACGGGACCGGGATAGACGCCCACCACCTTGGCCTGCACGTTGTAATCGGCGAGCTTCGCCTCCACCAGCCGGCCCATGCGCTCCAGCTCGTCCTTGCTCATCATCTGGGTCTTGGCGGGCGGCCTGTCCAACAGATCGATGCTCGGCAAAGGGGCCAGACCGGGCTGGGGACGGCGCTTGGCTTTCACCGGCGCAGCGGCAACGGGAGCATCGGGTTCGTCATCCCCCTCCGCCCAGGGCAAGTCGAGGTCATCTTCTTCCTGGCGCACGGCGGGACGCGGACGGCCATTGGCCACGCGCTTGCCCTTGGCGGCAGGCGCCGGAGCATCGTCCTCTTCGTCGTCAAACTGCGGATCGAACTGGAAGGTGTCTTCGTCAAGCTCCGGCAGCCATTCGTCAGCTTTTGTCTTTTGAGCGCGATTCTTCGCCTTGGGGTTGCGTGTCCAGCTGCCGTGGGGGTCTTCGTCATCCTCTTCCTGATCGAAGCTGCCCACGCCCCCTTCCAGCAGGGGATCCGGCCCCTCATAGCGGGGCTGGCGCCAGCCACCTGTGAGCCAGCGGCCCAGGGTGGTGGGGAAATGGTAGATGGCGCTGACAGAGCCGGTGCAGGCGGCACCGATGCGCTCGACAATGGTGAGCCAGGACCAGCCGGTAAAGAGGGTGATGCCGGTCGCCACGAAGCAGAGCAGCATCAGGTTGGCCCCCACGCCGCCAAACAGCGGCACCACGGCTGAGGCGATCACATCCCCCACCAGGCCGCCGGCGGAAAAGTTCTGCAAGTCGTTGAAGTTCATGCTGGCGATGGCGGACATGCCGAGCACCGTCAGTACGAAGCCGATGATCCGTACCGACAGGGTGAGGAAATCCACTTCCAGCAGCTTGCTCGGGCGCCAGAACAGGCTCCAGCCAAGCAGCACCACCAGAGGGGGCACCAGATAGGAGAAGGCCCCGAAGGTAAACATGGTGATGTCGGCGAGCCAGGCACCGGCGCTGCCCGCGAGGTTCTTCACCTCCCCTTGCCAGGAGGTTTGCGACCAGCCGGGATCGGCGGGATGGTAGGTCAGCAGCGCAAGCAAAAGATAGGCAGCCATCAGGGTGATGGCGATCAAGACGGCCTCGAAGATCCGTTGTGTACCTGATAAAGGAGTAAACAGCTTTTTATCGGCCAAACTCCGGCTCCTTTGTGAAAACATGAATGCGGGGATAGGGGGCCTAGTATCCCTGAAAAGCCCACCGATTGTCAGCCAGTGCCTGAGGGCGGGCCTGAAACTCTCTATAAGAAGAAACGAGCGGACCGGCCGCTCGTTTCTGACTATCGTGACTCGTCATGGAACTTGCAAGTCACAGCACAACCCCGCTTATCGGGTGCTGATCACCAGACGACTGCTCTGTTTGACCTCTTCCATCACCACGTAGGTGCGGGTGTCGTTGACGCCCGGCAGACGCAGCAGGGTTTCACCCAGCAGGCGACGGTAAGCGGACATGTCGCTGACGCGGGTCTTGAGCAGATAGTCGAAATCACCGGACACCAGATGACATTCCTGGATCTCTTCGAGCACCTGAACAGCCTTGTTGAACTGCTCGAACACATCGGGGGCGCCACGATTGAGGGTAATTTCCACGAACACCAGCAGAGACGCGTCCAGATAATGAGGGTTCAGAATGGCGGCATATCCTTCGATATACCCTTGTCGCTCCAGGCGACGAACCCGTTCCAGACACGGTGTGGGACTCAGGCCAACTCGTTTGGACAACTCAACGTTCGAAATCCTGCCATCCTTTTGCAGTTCATTCAGAATGTTGCGGTCAATCCTGTCCAAATCCTTTAGCCGACTCTTAGCTTCCATCATTTAATTCCATCCTTTGGCTATTTTTTGGTAAGAATCACCAGTCATTTTATAATAATGGTCACAAATCCTGTCAATACCTGAATATACTAGGCGCAAATGCCGCTTAACATCTAGGCAACATAAACCACCAATCGATAGACGAGGGATAGCATGATTATCGGTGTACCTAAGGAAATAAAAAACCATGAATATCGCGTAGGCATGGTTCCGGCCAGTGTACGTGAACTGACAGCACGAAACCATACTGTTTTCGTCCAAAGCGGCGCAGGAAATGGCATTGGGTTCAGTGACGCAGATTATCTGGCTGCCGGAGCCGAGATCCTGGCCTCCGCTGCCGAAGTTTTCGCCAAGGCGGAGATGATCGTCAAGGTCAAGGAACCCCAGGCAGTGGAACGGGCCATGCTGCGTCCCGGCCAGACCCTCTTTACCTATCTGCATCTGGCGCCGGACCTGGCCCAGACCCAGGATCTCATCGACAGTGGTGCCGTCTGCATCGCCTATGAAACCGTCACAGACGGTCGTGGCGGTCTGCCCCTGCTGGCCCCCATGTCGGAAGTGGCCGGACGCATGTCTATTCAGGCCGGAGCCCAGGCACTGGAGAAATCCCGTGGCGGCAGCGGCGTGCTGCTCGGCGGTGTGCCCGGTGTGGAACCGGCCAAGGTGGTGATCATCGGTGGTGGTGTGGTGGGCTCCAACGCAGCCCGCATGGCCGTCGGCCTGCGTGCCGACGTCACCATCCTCGACAACCACGTCGATACCCTGCGCCGTCTCGACAGCGAGTTCCAAGGGGCTGCCAAGGTGGTCTACTCCAACCGCGAGACCCTGGAGCGCCATCTGCTGGCGGCAGACCTGGTCATCGGCGGCGTGCTGGTGCCTGGCGCCACTGCGCCAAAACTTGTCAGCCGTGACCACATTGCTCGCATGAAACCCGGTGCGGCCATCGTGGACGTGGCCATCGATCAGGGCGGCTGTGTCGAGACCTCCCATGCCACCACCCATGAAGATCCCACCTTCATCGTCGACGAGGTGGTGCACTACTGCGTGGCCAACATGCCGGGTGCCGTGGCGCGGACCTCCACCGTGGCCCTGAACAACGCCACCCTCCCCTTCATCATCAAGCTGGCCGAACAGGGCTATCGCAACGCACTGCTCGCCGATCCCCACCTGTTGCACGGCCTGAACGTGATGGCGGGCAAAATCACCTGCAAGGAGGTTGCCGTGGCCCACAACCTGGCTTACACGGATCCCCTGACCCTGCTGAACTGATCGCGTCCCTGCAAAGGGAGGTAGATGAGTGAAAATCCGCCCGCGATGGGCGGTTTTTTTATGCCTGCCATCCCCGGCTCACCCCTCTTGTTGGCGATTACCCCAATCGATGCGCTGGCCTTTGACCACGGATCACGAATTACCTACAATCGCGCAAACTCATCACGTCTCGGAAATCACATCATGAGCCAAGTCACTCACAGCAAACTGCTGATCCTGGGATCCGGTCCGGCAGGTTACACTGCGGCCGTCTATGCCGCTCGCGCCAACCTCAATCCCCTGCTCATCACCGGCATGCAGCAAGGTGGTCAGCTGACCACCACCACCGAAGTGGAAAACTGGCCAGGGGACGCGGAAGGGCTGACCGGCCCGGCCCTGATGGAGCGCATGAAAGAGCATGCAGAGAAGTTCGATACCCGCATCCTCTTTGATCACATCAATGAAGTGACGCTGACCGAGCGTCCCTTCCGCCTCAAGGGCGACAACGGGGAATACACCTGCGATGCGCTGATCCTCGCCACCGGCGCCTCCGCCAAATACCTGGGTCTGCCCTCCGAAGAGGCTTTCAAGGGCCGCGGCGTCTCCGCCTGCGCCACCTGTGACGGCTTCTTCTACCGCAACCAGGAAGTGGCCGTGGTCGGTGGCGGCAACACCGCCGTGGAAGAGGCACTCTATCTGGCCAACATCGCCAGGAAGGTGCACCTCATCCATCGCCGCGACGAGTTCCGCGCCGAGAAGATCCTGATCAAGCGCCTCAACGACAAGGT
Source organism: Aeromonas sp. s9 (assembly GCF_040907765.1). Classification (NCBI taxonomy): domain Bacteria; kingdom Pseudomonadati; phylum Pseudomonadota; class Gammaproteobacteria; order Aeromonadales; family Aeromonadaceae; genus Aeromonas; species Aeromonas sp. s9. Next base: position 698 of record NZ_JBFOCK010000097.1, on the reverse strand, counting down.
CGAGAGCGGCAATATCGTCCTGCACACCCATCAGACCCTGGACGAAGTACTGGGTGATGACATGGGCGTCACCGGCGTGCGCCTGCGCAGCACCCGGGATGACACCACCTCCGAGCTGCCGCTGATGGGGGTCTTCATCGCCATCGGTCACCAGCCCAACACCCAGATCTTCGAAGGGCAGCTGGCGATGGAAAACGGCTATCTGAAAGTGCGTGGCGGACTGGAAGGGTTCGCCACCCAGACCAGCATCCCGGGCGTGTTCGCCGCCGGCGACGTGGCCGACCACGTCTACCGCCAGGCGATCACCTCCGCAGGAACCGGCTGCATGGCCGCCCTCGATGCAGAGCGATATCTGGACGCACAATAATCGGAAGGATATAAAGGGCATGCCAGTTGGCATGCCCTTTTTTATGGCTATGTCCCAATTACGTGTTGCATGGGGCGCCCCAGCGCCTCATGCAAGCAACGTGGTACATTCACTTCCCGCCCGTAGCGCTCCAACATCCTTCGCCAACCCAGATAATTTCTCAGATAGTGGGTCGCTACCCCATGGAACCGCTCCATCCACTCTTTCAACCGACGGTGATATCCGTTTACATGCTGGATATGGTACGCGCCAACCACACGCTCGCCTTGGCGATTGCGCACGACCTGATGGGTCACTCCCTGCGCTTTGCTGAAACTGGCATACACCCCGG